>CALGLY010000716.1 GCA_937959095.1 uncultured Saprospiraceae bacterium | reverse complement strand
ATCATTTGAGCGAAAACGCTTGAGTTTGGTGTTTCATTATAAGGCGTTCCGTTCGGTGTTGTTGGAGCATCCGCAGCATCATGTGCATGAAGGTGATAAGTAGCTCCTTCTATCGTATTGTTAAGGCTGATAGTAATAAGCGTTTTATCATCATCCATTTCATCCAGCTTCATACTTGCTGAAAAATTATTCGGATGAATTCCTCCATAAGGTGCAGAAGGTACTGCTTGCCCATTATGAAAAGCATAATCAAAATCCATAGAAGCTAATACCTTGTCATCCTCATTACAGGAGGTTAACAAAGCCGTTGCTGCGAAAGCAATAAAAAGTAGTCGAAGGTCTAATTTGAAAAAAGGTCTAAAATTCATATTATATTTTTATTAATTCTACCTTACTTACGAACTAAAGACCTTCTTTGGATTTTTGGGACTATACAATATTTGAAAAAAGTTAAAAATTAACTCAAGGCACCAAAAGTGCAGCCCCAAACACGCCCGCACTATCTCCAAGCTTAGGTTTCAGGAATCGAGTATCTAAACGCGGATTGAAAACATATTTTTTCACTTCTTCTACCCCTTCCGTATACAGTAAATCAATATTACTCACGCCACCGCCTATCACTATCGCATCAGGATCGAGGACATTGATAATTACGCCCATCGCACGACCAAACATACGCACAAGCCGTTGCATGGTTTGCGTAGCCGCTTCATCCGTACCAGCGTGATGTGCCGCAACAATATTCTTTAATCCTACTTTATTACCTGTCAAAGAAGTATAATATCGTTCCAAGAAAGGCCCTGAAAAAATAGTTTCCACACAACCCACACGCCCACAATAGCACATCCCACCCGATTCATCGAGGAAGTTATGTCCCCATTCGCCACCGATGCCATGTCGCCCATTGAGGACTTTGCCATTCACTACTACGCCGCCACCTACACCTGTCCCCATAATCACGCCAAATACGACCTCTGCTTCGGGCATTTCGGTAGCCACTACACCTAGATTCGCCTCTGCTATCGCAAAACAATTTGCATCATTTGCCATATAAATCGGGAAATCTAGTCGTGCTTCCAAGTCCTTCTTTAGTGGTTTCCCATTCATCGCAGTTGTATTACTATTCTTCATCGTCTGCGAATAAGGGTCGAGTGTACCAGGCGTACCAATACCAAGCGTACTAGGGAGCAAGCCTGTTTTGGATTTTAGAATTTCTACTAATTCCACGATGCGATTCACGATATGCTCATAGCCTTTATCTCCCTCTGTAGCAATACGAGTGCGTTCAATGATATTCAGCGAATGTCGATTTTCTAGAATTACACCTTCTATTTTCGTTCCGCCTAAGTCGATGCCCCAAATTGGTTCCATTTTTTTATTTTGTATGCGTGTAAAAGTATTGGGTGAATTTATCATTTTTATCAGAAAAAAAAGTACTAAAAAAAAGACCACATCCGATATATTGGATGCAGCCTCGTTTTTGTGTATATGAGTTTGTTCTTAATTTAAATGCTTGGGTAGAATTAGTGGCTTCGCCAAATTGAAAATTAAAAATGGATAATTATTAATTCTCCATATTCAATTTGACAAAGACATCCTAGAATTGTATCTATTTTTAGTGAATGTTTATTTTCCATGAAGTACCTCTCTTGAAATTACCAATTTTTGGATTTCAGAAGTTCCTTCTCCTATAGTACATAATTTAGAATCGCGATAGAATTTTTCTACTGGGAAATCCTTCGTATAGCCATAACCGCCAAAAATCTGCACCGCATCCGTCGATACTTCTACAGCCGTTTCGGAAGCATAGTATTTCGCCATTGCTGCTATTTTGGTCATGTATTCGTGCTTATCTTTCAAATGTCCTGATTTACGGATAAGTAATTCGGATGCTTGAATCTTCGTAGCCATATCTGCCAGCTTGAAACTAATAGCCTGGAAACGCGAAATCGGTTTACCAAATTGCTCCCGTTCTTTTGCATATTTCACGGAAGCTTCATAAGCTCCCTTAGCAATACCTAAGGATAATGCTGCTATAGAAATACGACCACCATCCAGAATTTTCATTGCTTGGATAAAGCCTTCGCCTTCCTTGCCTAGCATTTGACTCTTATGCACTCGACAGTTATCGAAAATCATTTCGGCAGTCTCGGATGCACGCATTCCGAGTTTATTCTCTTTTTTTCCTGCTGTAAATCCTGGTGTACCGCGTTCCACTACAAAGGCAGTAATACCCCGACTATCCAGTAAGTCTCCTGTGCGCGTCATCACGACCGCTACATGCCCCGATTTTCCGTGCGTAATCCAGTTTTTCGCGCCATTTATCACGTAATAGTCGCCATCTTTTTCTGCTACTACTTTCATCCGCATGGCATCGCTCCCTGTATTTGGCTCGGTGAGTCCCCATGCACCTATCCACTCACCAGCAGCAAGTTTCGGAAGGTATTTTTGCTTCTGCTCCTCTGTTCCAAACATCAAAATGTGATTCGTACAAAGCGAGTTATGCGCTGCTACAGAAAGTCCGATAGAACCACACACCTTCGCGATTTCTTCAATCACGGTGATGTATTCTTGATAGCCTAAACCACTTCCACCATATTCTTCTGGTACAAGTACGCCCAAAAATCCATATTGTCCCATTTCGTGGAACATATCCATTGGAAAGTGCTGTGCTTCGTCCCACTCCATCACATGAGGAAGAATGCGGGTGCGAGCAAATTCACGCGCACTTTCTCTAATCATCTGCAAATTGTCTATTGATGTTTCTGCTACCATTCTTTTCTTCTTTAATAGATGTGAGATTTTAAGACACCTACACCTAATATACTTTATTGTAAAAAAAGGGGTGTTTTTTTTTACGATGCGCAAAGGTAAAAATTCCTTTGATAATGCTTAGTTTAAAAGGGTAAAAAAATTATGCTAGAATAGGATAACAAGTAACTAAAACTACTTTTAGACTATTGATTATCAATATAATGATGTAAAAACAGAGCGATTTTTAATTATTCTTTAGCGTTGTGATACAGAGGACGTATCGAGTTGAAGAAGCGCGCGCATTTTACGATTTATTGCTGTGTTATCATAAATACCGCTAAAGTGTTCTGCGCCTGGTCCATAAGCGTATACAGGTACAAGTGTGCAGGTATGGTCGTTGGAGGTGAAGCCAATCTTTAGTTTTTTGCGTTTCGAACCAGGATTTATTGCCACGCCTCCTGTTTCATGATCGCCCGTCACGATGACTAAGGTTTCTTGATTTTCATCGGCAAAATCAAGAACTTCGCCTATACTTTCATCGAAATCAAGTAATTCAGCAAGCATATAGTCTGCCTGATTGGAATGTGCTGCCCAATCTATCTGCGAGCCTTCTATCATCAGAAAAAAGCCTTTATCACTATGCTGATTTAGAAAAGTAGTAGCCATACGACTCGCAAAAGGGAGATAGGTACGCCCTTGCATCACGGGCAAAGGATCCTCATTGGAAGTGAAATATGCAAAATTTTTAGTGGGATCAACTGTAAACTGTCCTAAGTCCTGTTCCAAAAACGTTCGCACGACATAATTTTTATCTTTCAATTCTTTTATCAAATTTCGGTCATCGCCATCCCGATAATCGAAGTAGCGTTTTCCGCCACCCACTATAAAATCTACTTCGGTTTTTAGTAAATCTTCTGCTATTTGGTCATTAAACGCGCGCAATAGCTGATGGGCATAAAAAGCCGCAGGAGTAGCATGCGTGATGACCGAAGTGACGACCAGACCCGTTGCTAAACCTTGTGCTTCGGCTTGCTCCAAAATCGTTTCGCAGGCAGTAGAATCGGTATTGATGCCCACAGCGCTATTATAGGTTTTATTGCCACAAGCAAAGGCGGTTGCGCCTGCTGCCGAATCTGTTTTTAAATTATTCGCAGAATGTGCTTTATGAAAACCAACAACTGGAAAACGTTCTAAATGAATGGGTTTATTTTGCGTGTACATCGCTGCCGATGCTGCCGATAAGCCCATACCATCACCTATCATTAAGACGATGTTTTTGGGTCGCTGATCTTTAGGAAATACACGCGTAGTAACAATAGTATCCTGTGTGCTAGTGCATCCCCATACCAAACTTATCAATAAAATGAGACTATGTCGCAATACTAAAATTCTTATATTACAGAATGAAAAATGGAAAAAAATTATATGAACAAATTATCATTGTTACAAAGCATAAACTTACAAAGTAATGTTTACAAAACTAAATCATACCTTATACTAGTTTAAATCAACCGTAAAAAATTTGTAAAATGAAAATAAATATTCGACAAGAAACACCTTCAGATTATCAAGTAGTAGAACAAATAGGAGAAGCAGCCTTCCAAAACATGGAACAGAGCGACCAAAGCGAACACTTGCTCGTAGCTCGCCTACGGACTGCGGCTGCTTTTGTCTCCGAATTATCTTTAGTAGCAAGTCTAGAAGAAAAAATTGTAGGACATATTTTATTGACTAAAATAAAGATTAAAACCGAACAAACTGCGTTTGAATCTTTAGCCCTCGCGCCCGTATCAGTACATCCGAACTATCAGCGACAAGGCATCGGCGGGCAACTGATAACACATGCTCATGCGATAGCAAAAGACTTAGGTTTTAGCTCTATCGTGCTCGTCGGACATGAAGACTACTATCCGCGTTTTGGGTATCAAGAAGCGGCGAAATATGGTGTAAAAGTCCCCTTTGATGCGCCTTCTGCCAATGTCATGCTGATAGAATTGCAGCCGAATAGTTTGGATGAGGTGCAGGGTGTTGTGGAATACGCGCCTGAGTTTTTTGGGTAACTATACTACTATTCGGGTAGACTTGGTTTGAATTTCTATTCAAGTCTGAATGTCCTGTCGAAACTCTGTTTCGTCACACTAAACTTGAACAAAAGCGACATGCGAAACGGAGTTTCGATAACACGTTTCGGCTTGAATAGAAATTCAAGCCGAACCACCCGATTTTTTAACAATACACGCTTAAACAATGCAAAATCTCCCTTATATACTACTAATCACGTTCCTCTTTCTAGTAGCTTGCAACGAACAAAAAACACTAACAGAACAAGCAGCCGAACCAATACCTGTAATAGATAAAGCAGCGCAAGAAGCGATTATTGATACCGCAATGCTTGAAGTCAACAAACATGGACTGTATACCCGCGAACGACAAGAAGCCCTCGATAAAGCACTAGAAGAACATCCTACGATTGCGTATTTTTGGCAACAAAAAGCCATGCCGCTCTTTAAGCAAGGAAAACATGAAGTAGGGATGGAATACATCGACAAAGCCGTACAATACGATCGAAGAAACTATCAGGAATATCGAGCTTTTATTAAGTGTATTTTTGCGAAAACCTACCGCGCTGCTATCGAAGATTTTGAGGATTGCAAGCAGCGATTTGGAAATAATTATGTGATGGATCACTCCTATGATTTTCACATTGCCTTATCCTATCTGCAACTGAATGAATTTGAAAAAGCCGCCGAAATATTCAAAAAAGCTGATTATAACGGATTGCGTTGATGCCTAATTCCCCCCAAAGAGGCAGCAATTAGGAGATTACACAACCAGTTTTCATGATATGTGAATTTGTTTAATCTGGCAGCAGGACTTTTCCAACTGTGGTTGTCTTTCCAAACTTGTGGACAGGATGGGGCAAAATTATACAACAAGGCAAAAGCTCTGAAATTATCCGTTGTCTTATTGATGTTTTTGGAATGGAACATCTGTGAGTTGTAAGCATGTTTTTTCATAGCCCTCATCAATCTGTCCATCATATTGGAAGTTCTGTGTGCAGAGGTACAATCAAAATGCTTCATCCATCTGTCTTTCTTCTTGCAGAGTTTCAATATGTTGTCTTTCATGGCACATTTGTCCACATTTTTTTC
>CALGLY010000715.1 GCA_937959095.1 uncultured Saprospiraceae bacterium | reverse complement strand
GATCATTATAATTTTGATAAATCGGATAATAATTTGTTTCGAGCGATAAAGGGGTATGCCTCTTGGGGTTATTTTGATTTTCGACGAGAAGGAGAAGCCTTTGAAAATGGCTTTCAAAGTGTCCCTGTAGATTGGCGAATTAATTCAGAGCGCAAGAAGGCATTTTTTGGAAAACTAAAGAAAATTACAGATTGAGAATCAACATAAAAGATATGATAAGATCATACATCTATATTCTATTTTTTAGCAGCTTTCTTTTTGCCTGTGGAGAAACACCTCAAGTAGAGGAGACGACTAATACTGCTGAAATAGAAACACCAAAACGTGCCCTAGCAAAATTTGAACCAGCCGATGGGAAATGCATCGTATTCGCAGGGCAAGAGCTAGAATCTATTGGAGGTTTAGAGGAATATAAAGATGGTTATTTCGATCATTTTACTACGCCCGGTGGCTTCACGATGTACACCAAAATGCGCCCTGGCGATGAAGAATTTGGGTTCACTTATTCAGGATTAGCAGGGGTATTTACTACCGATGATTGGGGTGATAGTCCAAGTAATATGTCTTTACAGTTAGCGGATGAAGATTTCAATAATAGTTGTTTAGCGATTGGTTTAGAATTGGTCAATCACGAAGATCGCGTAGCGCGTGGCGAAATGGATAGTCTTGTATTGGTATTGGGGAATTGGTTGAAAAGCCTAGGTCGTCGTCCGGTCTTTTTACGAATTGGCTATGAATTTTCGGGTGCTTGGAATCATTATGATAGAGAAGATTACATTGCTTCTTTCCGACGTATCAAAACGATGTATGATTCTATTGGTGTGACCAATGTCGCTTATGTGTGGCAGTCGCACGGTTCGGATGAACCCTTAGATGTACTGGATTCTTGGTATCCGGGCGATGAGTATGTAGACTGGTGCGGCTATTCCTTTTTTGCGCGCTGGGATGAAGCGAATATGGTTGAATTTGCACGAAAACATGGCAAGCCTGTATTCATTGCCGAAGCTACGCCTACTATTCGTACTGAAACGACAAAACAAAATGGCAAAACAGCCGAAACAATACTCTCCAATCCAGTGCAAGCACAAGAAGCGTGGGAAAAATGGTTCACGCCTTTCTTCAAGACGATAGACGATAATCCAGATGTGGTGAAAGCGATTAGTTACATCAATTGCAATTGGAAATCGCATCGGATGTGGTTTGAAAATCCAACTTTTCAGGATGTAGATGCTCGTCTGCAAACAAATGAAGAGGTAGCCCAAAAGTGGTCGGAAGAGATAGCAAAAGATAAATACTTAAATGCTTCACCAGACTTATTTGACATGCTTTGGGATGATAAATAGACTTGTAAATTATTGATATAATGACTAAACGAATTAGTACAGGGCTTTTTTTATGCTTTATTTTAATGAGCAATATGCTAGTAGCTCAAACCTATAAATTTCCTTTTCAGGATCCAAATCTTGCTACCACAAAGCGGGTAGATGACCTCATCAGTCGTATGACATTGGAAGAAAAAGCAGGTCAACTCATGTACAATGCACCCGCTATTGAGCGACTGGATGTACCTGAATATAACTGGTGGAATGAGTGCTTACATGGTGTGGCTCGCAACGGACGCGCTACTATTTTTCCGCAAGCAATCGGTATGGCTGCTGCTTTCGATACCGAATTGATGCACCGCATAGGTACAGCTATTTCGGATGAAGCCCGTGCAAAATATAATGTGTCTGTAGCGAATGGTTTCCGAGGGCGTTATCAAGGGCTTACTTTTTGGACACCTAATGTCAATCTATTCCGCGACCCACGTTGGGGGCGCGGACAGGAAACCTACGGGGAAGACCCTTTCTTGACTTCCCGTATTGGTGTTGCTTTCGTGAAAGGATTACAAGGAGACCATCCGAACTATTTAAAATCGGCAGCTATGGCAAAGCATTATGCCGTGCATAGCGGACCAGAAGGTCTGCGCCACGAATTTGATGCAAAAGTGAGTCAAAAAGACCTTTGGGAAACCTACCTCCCTGCTTTTGAAGCCTTAGTGACCGAAGCAAAAGTGGAAGGTGTGATGGGCGCGTACAATCGCACCAATGGAGATGCCTGTTGCGCGCACCCGTACTTGATGCAAGAAGTGCTGCGCGATAAGTGGGGCTTCAAAGGTTATTTTGTCTCCGACTGTTGGGCAATTGTAGATTTTTATAGCGGACATAATATTGTAAAAACTGCACCTGAAGCAGCAGCACTAGCTCTTAATACAGGCTGTAATCTAAATTGCGGCAGCACTTATC
Source organism: uncultured Saprospiraceae bacterium (assembly GCA_937959095.1). Classification (GTDB taxonomy): domain Bacteria; phylum Bacteroidota; class Bacteroidia; order Chitinophagales; family Saprospiraceae; genus JAAUTG01. Next base: position 1,599 of record CALGLY010000715.1, on the reverse strand, counting down.
CTGAATTGCTAAAAGCGATAAAAGAAGGGCTCACTAGTGAAGAAAAAATAGATGAAAACTTACGCGAGTTGCTACCTACCCGCTTTCGATTGGGACTATTTGATCCTATCGGTAAAAACCCTTTCGACCATATCGGCACAGAAGTGATTGCTTGTGATGACCACTTGGATTTGAGTAGAGAAGCCGCCCAAAAATCCATCGTTTTACTTAAAAATAAAAATGCTTTATTGCCACTAAAAAAGGATACGAAAAGCATTTTTGTGACTGGCCCAACAGCAGCACATGCACAAGCATTGTTAGCCAACTATTATGGACAAAGTGATAATTTGAAAACAATTTTAGAAGGTGTAGTTGGCAAAGTAAGCCCACAGACATCGGTGCATTATAGTCAAGGTGCGCTTTTAGATGAAAAAAATCGCAACCCTATTGATTGGTTTTCGGGTGAAGCAGGCGATGCGGAAGTTACGATTGCTTGTTTAGGACTTTCGCAGCTTATAGAAGGCGAAGAAGGGGAGGCGATTGCTAGTAGACATAAAGGAGACCGTGAAGATATAGGGCTACCACCGAGCCAAGTCGAGTTCCTGAAAGTAATCCGCAGTAAAGCCAAAAAATTAGTGGTAGTCATTACAGCAGGAAGTGCCGTCGCCATTCCAGAAGTATTGGAGATGGCAGACGCACTTCTCTATGCGTGGTATCCAGGCGAACAAGGGGGCAATGCAGTAGGAGATATTCTATTCGGAGATGCGATTCCAGCAGGAAGATTACCTGTTACTATCCCGAAATCTGTAAATGATTTGCCCCCTTACAATAGCTACGATATGACAGGGCGTACCTATCGTTACTCTGACATTGAGCCGTTATTTCCTTTCGGTTTCGGATTGAGTTATACGCAGTTTGAGTATAGCGATTTGAAACTGAGTAATACCCAAGTCAACAGCGGTAATACTGTAGTAGCGGAAGTTACGATTACGAATACAGGGAACTACAAAGCGGATGAAGTCGTACAGTTTTATATTACCGACGAGGAAGCCTCTGTAGCTGTACCCAAATATGCCTTGAAAGGTTTTGAACGTGTAAATCTTTGGCCTAGCGCATCTAAGAAAGTAAGTTTTACGATAACACCTGAAATGATGGAATTGGTGAATGAAGAGGGAGAACGGATACTAGAAAAAGGCGATTTCAAGCTTTATATCGGAGGTGCTGCACCTGCTAAGCGAAGTTTGGATTTAGGCGCAGCGCAGTATTTGGAAGCGCGATTTTCTGTTCGATAAAGTATCGTGCACGTTCCTTAGTGGACAGGCGGACTTTAGCCGCCTATCCACTAGAGGAATGAATTAATGCCCCGCTGTTTCTGTTAGGACAAAAAAGTTATCTTTAAACAACTTCACCGCGATGGCGAGGAGTATGATGCCGAATACTTTACGAAGCACATTTGTGCCAGCCGTGCCTAGTTTTTTACCAATCCATTCCGAAGAACGTAGCACCACATACACAATGATGATATTGAGTAGAATAGCTACCATAATATCCAACTCCTGATACTTTGCTTTCAAAGATAGGATAGTGGTCATCGTACCTGCACCCGCAATCAATGGGAAA
>CALGLY010000714.1 GCA_937959095.1 uncultured Saprospiraceae bacterium | reverse complement strand
TCTCATTGCGATGGTGCATTTGTGCTTGCCAAGGCTGGTCTACTGAATGAAGTAGCCTCCACGACCTTTCCTAGCGATATTCCTGCTTATAAGAAAATGTTTCCTGATTTGGATGTCCGCTCTGATGTCCTCTTCGTGCATGATGGTAAATACATCACCTCAGCAGGTGGCGCGAAATCCTTCGAAGCAGCTTTGTATCTCACCGAATTTTTATATGGCAAAACGGTCGCGAAACGCCTCGCCAAAGGTCTAGTGATTGATTGGAATCTGGAAGAAGTACCGCATGTGGTGGAGTAGTAGTTCTACATTCTATCTTGAATCCATTTTCTCTAAATCGGGATAGCGTTCTTTCATAAATTCAATTTCTTCTTCTTCCAGCTCAATACCATTTACATAAGGCACAATTTTAGCGTCTTCCCAGCCTGCTTTGAGGAGGTCTTGCTGTAGTTGTTTTGCCGAGCGATAAGTACGATAAAGTCCTACAAAATAACGAAACGCTTGTCCATCGGAACTAGGGCGTATTTTTATATCTGGATAATTGGCGGGGATTATCGAGCGGTCTAATTTCGGTTCGGTAGCAAGTAGAATGCGATAGGCTAAGCCCTTCTTTTTCTTTTGTTGGTTTTCGAGTTGTTCACTTAGTTTTGCCTGCTTGAAAGCTTGAGCATTATAAAAAGGAATACTCTGGCTGGGGTTCATTTCTTCATCCGCGCCATTCAGGTAAGCAATGTAGAGATCGTGCTTGCCTTGTCCATTCCAGCGATTGGAATTGAAAAAGGCTTGTAAGCCACTAGCCGACATTTTAAAATTACTATCCTCCTGTGCGGAATTGATAACCAAACCAAGATTTTGAGGAGGCGACCAAGCTTCTTCATCGACATCAAATTGGCTTTTAAAAATATCTAAACCTCCAATGCTCCTACGGGTATGATTGGAACTAAAATAGAGGGTCAATCCATCTTCTGCTAAAAAAGGAGCAAGTTCATCGTATTGCGAATTGATCGTTTCGCCAAGATTTTTTGGAGTTGCCCATTGTCCACGTATTCGTTGCGAAAGGAATAAATCATACCCACCATAGCCTTCCAGTTGGGCACTTGCAAATAATAAAATCGAGTCATTGAAAAAATACAATGTACTATCACCTACTTGTATTGGAAGTGGAATATTGGGAAAATCCATCACTTTATGGGTGTCATCTTGTCGGAAGGTATCCACAAGTACTTGCGGAACATTATCGGAATCATAACGCAAAAAACGCATAGCCGAACCCGCTCTATTGAAGTCGATGAGTTGTTCTTGTTTATTACTATTCACTTCTAGAGGAAAGAGGCTTGTATTATCTCCTGCTTCGCGCGAAAAAGTAGCTCCGTACATATCCCAACTGCCTAAACGATTCGTTGAAAAATAAACTAAATCATCATAATTGGGACTTGGAATAGGGAAGGCATCATCCATGTTACCATTTACTTCTGTACCTAAATTCTGTACACTACTATTTTTAGACTGGTACTGGAGTTGCAACCCATTTGCACAATTCAGTATCGCTTTTTTTACATCTCTTCGCGCTTCATTATCTATTTTAGAGCTTCGCAAATAGATTTTATAATATTGAATAGCTTCATTGAATGCGCCTTTATCATGTGATAAATAAGCTTTGTAAAGGAATAGTTTAGGAGGTAGTTTTTTTTGTAGTTTTAATAAAGTAGTAATATGAATACTTGCTGCATTCATATCATTATTATGATAGTGACAAATCGCTAATTTTAGATGTGTCTCTAGATCACTTGGTTTTTGTTCGTAATAAGAACTTAGATAAATGAGTGCTTGGCTATAGTTTTCATCCTTGAACAACTGATAACCGACCTTCTTATCAGAGGCATTGGCATCTTGTGCGAAGCTAGGAAAACATAGCCCGAAAAGTAAACAGCAAAAACATAGTATTCGTATAGAAGTGTACATGTATTATCGTCTTAAAATCTGAGTTCTAGTCTTTAAGGCAACGTACAAGACTAAACTAGACATTTTATACTTGTACGTTGCCTAAGTAGTCTATTAAAAGAGCCTCTAACAACTACTTATGCCCCAAAATACTCTAAATCTATCCTATTTTACAAAAAACTGTAACATTCATTCTTTCGTCATCGTATTTTCATATAACATTGATATTAAAGGAAAACAAATTAATGTTTTTTATCTTTGTAGACGTTTCAGGGAGGCTCAATTATAATTTTTTGTCTAATTAAAAAATATTAAATCAACGTGACTATTTAAAGATGAATCTTCGTACACTGTAACAAAAGTTTATTTGTATTTTGACTAAGCTTATTTTTTTGCTCTTTGAGGCGCAAAGTCGGGAACATAACTGGTTATGAAGCCCGATTTTGTAACGAAGAAAACTGGAAAAAGAAGCAGTCATAAATGCAAAGAAATTTCTGTTACAGTGTACTTCGTCTATATAGTTAAATACATTGTAATTCTAGAGATAACAGTTATTTTACTAAATAACCGCTATCCATTTTTTTTGTTACAGCGTATTAAGTTGACTGTTTTTCTGAACAATTTAATCAATGTACTTCTATTCTTCTTCACTTTTTTCAATATCCAAGGCGATGAGAAGCCTACAGTATATCTTTATTAGCTGGTTTTGTTTATTCAATTTTTCCAGCAGTCTTGCACAAACCGCCGATTTAGAATTGCATCTAAAATCGAACCCTGCCACCTATGCACCAGGTACAAACCTAGAGTTCATACTAGAACTCGTGCATAGAGGCGGCACAATTACCAATGCCGAAGTCTTATTTCATTTACCTGATAGCACAAGTTTACTTAGTATTGGCTCGAATAATGGGAGTTACATACCACATATTGCTACTTGGCGCGTCTATAATTTAGCTGCGAACGATACCGCACGCATAAATATAAAAGCACATAATTTTAATACAGCAGGAATAATCAATGCTTTTGCTCAAGTGCTTCGTTCTGATGTGACTGACCCCGATTCTAGTCCGAATAATAATGTTACGAACTGGGCAAATGAAGACGATGAAGCAATGCTAAGCATTTTCCCTGCGACTGATTCAGGTAGAACGATACTTAATTTTTCTGATTTTCCAGAAGAGGAACAATTATTCCCTAGAAATCTACAAACTAATCTAGGTACTATTACAATTAGTGGCACAGCTTCGGAGGGACAATATTATAAAGATTTATTGGTCAAATTATACCGTGCTGATGAACTACAACAAAGTTTTCTAAACAGCCTCGTATATGAAGGAAATAGTGCCAATTTTCAATTCCATATTCCAATTCAAGCCGAATTAGAAAATTATAGTATCGAGCTATATGGAGTAACTGCAAGTGGGGAAGAAGTGCTAGAAAAAAGTGCGACTCAACTCGTGAGTGGGGATGTCTATATCGTCAATGGGCAATCCAATGCACAGGCTAATGTTGCTCCTTTTCAAACAGATAATCATCCATTTGCACGCGGTTATGAACTTGATTCAGGCTGGACGAATATGCAATACTCAACCCCTGGACAATGGGGCGCGCGCATGGCTATCAATATTATTGAAGAGCAAGCACTTCCTGTAGCTATTTTCAATCAGGCTATTGGTGGGCAGCGCATTGAGTTTTATTTAAGAAATGAAGAAAATCCACTAGAAGGCAACTATGGCGACCTCTATAAACGACTAGAAGCAGCAGGCATTAAAGAAGAAGTGCGTGCAGGTTTTTGGTTTCAGGGCGAATCGGATGGTTGGATAGCAGATGAAACCTTCACCGATACTTATAAAACCCAATTTAGAAAAATACACACTGCTTGGTTAGAAGACTATACCATTGAGCAATGTTATATTTTTCAAGTGCGTTATCAATCTTGCTTGCATCTACATCCTTATGTGATGGAAGCACAGCGACAATTGCAGCGCGATTTTGCCAATATTTCCACGATGTCTACGACCAATACTGCGCACGATAGCTGTCATTATTATTATGAAAATGGCTATGAAGTTTTAGGAAATAGAGTCTATAAATTGATGGCAAGTGAACTCTATAATGCAACGGATTATAATGTAACTGCGCCAGATATTCGACGTGCTTATCTTTCGGGAGAGCGTGAATTGACTTTAGAATTGCGCGACGTGCAAGGCGAACTAACTATAATTGGAAATCCGTGGAGGGAATTTAACGTAGAAGGTTCTACTGCAAATGTAATTTCAGGGCGCACTGAAGGAGAGCGCATCATTTTGCAACTTTCTAGCCCGCCAGTAGGAGCTACAGGCGTATCTTACCTAGCTCATGTTGGCACAGCACCAGACTGGATAATCAACGACCAAGAAGTAGGCTTACTCACTTTTTATAATTTACCTATCGAAGCTCTACCTGAATATTCCACCGATTTGGAAGTCAGCATCGCAGCATCTGAAGAAACCTACGAACGCTTCAATATTATAGAATATGAAGTAAGCGTAAGTAATCGTACCAATATTGATGCTACCAATATAGAACTCGAAGTCCCCGTTCCTTTAGGTACTGCTTTTTCGGAGGTTACGACT
>CALGLY010000713.1 GCA_937959095.1 uncultured Saprospiraceae bacterium | reverse complement strand
GTAAGTCTGAAATATCAAGTTCAAAGCTATTCCAGCCGCTCTCCGTTAAGTCTACGTCAAAAGATTTTATCATCTTTCCTTGAAGATTCAGTACTTTTAGTGAGAGGTGGTCTGCTTCTTCAGCGTGGTAGTATCTTACTTGAAGTAAATCTAAGCGCGTTGTAGGAGTTGGATATACTTCTAGTTCGTTATTTACCTTATCACATGCTTGACGTACTGCTACTACGTCCGAATAGGTAGACTTTCCGTCAAAATCAACTTGTTTTAGACGATAGTAACTGATAGTAGCACTTGACTGATGTAGGTAGCTGTAGTTTTGTGACGCTAGAGAAGTGCCTGCTCCTTTTACCTGACTAATTGTTTTAAAGTCCTTGCCATCTACACTATATTCTAGCTCGAAGTAATCATTATTCAATTCACTCAGTGTTCCCCATTCCACAGTTATTGTGCAATCTTCCTCTGCTGTAGCTTTGAAGTAGGAAAACTCTACAGGCAATTCGGCTATCGGAGATGTAGTTTCCGCACACACACATTGCGTTACTCCACCTGTGGTAGTAGGACTGATTTTTACTATACCATCTGCTGGCTCACATTCTGCACCATAAGGAATTGTGAATGCAATATCAGTAGTACCTGCTGTTACTGGCCCATTGACTGTGAATGTTCCGATTGGTGCAGTCATTGCCATATCATCCGCACAAAATACTTCTAATGTGATGGATTCGCCTGTTGGTAAGTCCTCGTCTAAAATATCAAATGTACCAGAGTAAGTTGCTCCATCATTACTATCAATAGTCAAATTCGCAATATTAATTTCAGTAAAATCTACCATGATAGTATTGCTACCAATAATAGCTGTGGCATCATTCATACAGAACCCTCCAGGTTCAGAGGCACAAGCAATTGGTGGGAAACTTTGCTGATAACTAGTAGTGATAATACCTGCTGCACCACAAGCTGTACTTAAATCAGATGCTACTTCGTAGCTAAAACCTGTATCAATGCTTCCTGATTCAGGTATTACTAAACCATCTGGCATTGCTAGGGTAATTACTTGTAATCCTCCCACTATCATTACACTTACGAAGGTAGGTGCATTTGCATCATCTGGCATGTAAGAGCTTGGTACATAACTCATACCAGCAGGTAATGTAATGGTCACTATATCATCATTACCAACAGTGTGACTACCATCTGCAGCTACATCGGTTCTATCTTCATAGGAGATGGTCTGATTGATAGTAGATGTTCCACATCCAGGTGCTACATCTGCTACAGTACCAATATTTGCCTCTATATCTGCACTGATTCCATTAATATCAATTGGGTCAGTAAGTAGCAATGTAGTTGCTAAATCTCCACATGGGGCATTGCCCGATACTGTAATAGGAATCTGAGAACCACTGACGAAGCTGCAATCTGTAAGGAAAGTGACTCTTACTAGTGCTTGACGATCCTCTAAAGGAGCATCAGTAGCGTTTTCGTTAGCAGTGCCTGGTAAAAATCCATTTACACCTGTATGATCATTCAAGTCGATAGTTGCTGTGGCTGTAGTACTACTTGGTGTGAGTGTTTCGACAGTGCCTGTGTAAGGATTTCCAGCTGATGCATCGTAAGGATAACCAACTTCAACAGTCTGTATTGTCATACCCGCTGGTACATTAATGTCTACTAAAGGATTCAAAACATTAGCACTTTCCGCAGAAGTAACTCGAAATTCGTAGACTAAAGGCGTACAGGCATCTACAGGACTAGCAGGTTGTTGTAATAGTACGCTTTGTAACTGAGCTATTGCTGGAACGAGCATTAACTCTACTGCGTTTGAATCACATCGTAATGCTGCTGGGTCAGGGTTTGGTAAGCCAACACAATCAAAACCCTGTGCCACTGTCAGTACAGCAGGATCACAACCATCATAAGTCACACATAATTCTATATCTACGGCTTCAAGTGCTGGTAGAGTAGAGGGTAAACCTGTCCATTGCCCTTCGCTGTAAGCTTGTAAGCTTAGTGGTATATCATCCACAGTAGTAGGACCATCTGGTGCACCTACTACAATAGCCGCACTTACTACATTCATGCTACTAGTCTGATCTAAAAACTCTACAAATGTATTATCTGTGTCGAAGTTAGAATCATTCTGAACACGTACTGTGAAACACTCTACTGCTTCATCACCAGGTTTATTTCCTGATAAATCTGCTATGTTTTGCGAAGGGAGGGTAGTTGATGCAACAAGTGTCCCCATTGGCTCTACGATAGGTGAACAGTCCGTATCTCGATTTTGAACACCAACCTGATAAAACGAGAAATCTACTTCAATACGACCGTTACCTGCTGCGCAAGTGGGTAGTACTGGCACTATAAGTGAAACACGATTTCGGAGTGGAGAGTAATCAGGCAAATCAAAATCTAGGAAGTTATCATTTATGATAGTAAACGTACTACCCGTAACTATATCGAGGGTAACATTATTCGTAGTCTCCCCACCAGTAGGATTACCACCAGCATATGCAGGCTCTGCACCTCTAACTACAATAAATGCTGCATTGTTTGGATCTACTATTAAACCCGCATCGGATAAATCAACGAAAATCTCATCAATAATTACCCAAGGACGAATTTCTCCAGGAAAAGGATCGAAGCTAGGGCCATTAAGAATTTCCCATGATAAAGAAAAATTACCCTCTGCACAACCACCTGGGAGAAATGGGCCTGTTCTTGCATTAACGGGCATTCGGAATGGATAGGCTTCTAAAATTAGTCCTGCACAAGTGATTCGTGGGTCACCGTTTGGTGAAGGATCTGTATCTCCCGCAGCTAAATTGAATGTACTTACTGTTGCATTAGCTAGAGGTTGTGGAATATTTGGTAAATCTGCATTATCTAATACCGTAAAGGTCGCACAGAATGAAATTTGATCATTTTCATCAATTATACCACCAGGCAACAGAGCCGATAAATCCCAAAGCATAACATGGTCACCATTGACATCTGTTTCTGTAGGCGTTGGTAGCATGATAGGTGCAGAAGTCGTACTCGTTGAGGCATCTGTGACTGTAAATGTACCTTCTATAGGCATAAATACGCGTCCTCCTCCCACAAGCTCATATGCTACTTCTACATAAGCATTATCAGACGGTGTGTTAGCACCCACATTTTGGATAGCATCCAAAGTAAGTTTTACTTCATCGCAAGGTAGCATGCGCTTCAATTGAATATCAGAAAGCGTTGCTGGATCAACCGTAGTTGTTGCCATAGGGTCAGTGTATCCAAGAGAATTCGCTGTACGTCTAAAGTCTATACTGTTAGGTGTTAATCCTCCTTGCATGCAGATACTAGGACAGAGAGCGACAGCTTCTATAGTTCCACAGGTAACAGGAAGCGTACAAGCACAAGACTCGTCACAAATCACATTGACTTCAAATGGAATGAATATAGAACCTGAAAATACGGCACAGTCCAACTTAAAATCAATAGCAAAGCCAATAGGAGAAGTACTACCTTGACTACTTAAATCTCCAGTCAATGTAACCATGCTATCACTTATAGTTTCTGTAACAGGACTATCGCCAAAATTATCATAGGTGGCTGAACTTGCTACTGGCATAACGCCAGCAGGCAATTCGTAAGTAATCTCTACACGAGGTCCATTACCATCACTATCTGCATTACAGCTTGACTGACCTATATTAGTCAAATAGGTCAAATCAACAAAAGCAGTAAAACATTCCCCATCCCCGACATTAGGTGGGCTTGCAAAAGCTGATTGTGTTGATAAAGTTCTTTGTGCATCAAATATGCCCGGTACCGTACCCTCAAGTAGCTCCATCTCATCGCATAAGTCCGTATACATTACATTGAAACCATATCGAGATAACGGATCTTGGTCTAGAATGCTACATCCTCCGAGGCTAGGGTCAGTATCTACAGGACAAGTATGAGTAATTACAATTCGATATACTACCGATTCGCCTGCCGGCAAGTCATCAAATTGTCCATCACCATCTAAATCATCAAGACCACCCATGCCATCAGGATCCATCATGAATTGATCGAAATTTGCAATACCTCCAGCCACAGTAGGGGTGCTAGTTATTGTGATGCCATCAGGAAATTGAAAGGCGGTGATTACCCAATCCGGTGATTCTATTTCTGGGTCATCATCATCGCCTTGTATGCCATTCTCTACCTTTAAATTGTAAGCTGCCGCCGCATCAGTGCCACCTGTTCCATTATTAGTATAAGTCACCTCAATTACCATATCGTTACACAAATTACTGCGTGTAATCACCTCTACACTATGGCTTACATTAGGCTGCCCGAATTCTAGTACAAAAACACCTGGAGTACTAGCACTACCTTGACACAATTCGAAATCACCACTACTGCTATCACAGCCATAATCTACAGAATAATCATTGTTAATCGCACCTCCTGGTACATCGCAACCCTTGATTTCATAGCTCCGTGTCACAACTAGGGTTTCACCGTTTTCAAATAAGCCATTCATGTCACCAGCTAAAGCACCTGCATTAATCACATAGCAAGTCTGTGTAGCACTAGAAAGCGTAGCATCTGCTACTACAGTGGCACCGCCAGCTAAAGTCAAAGCATTGGTACAAATATATTGACTAGCATCGTCAATACAGAATACTACTTCATCTATATCTCCTTCTCCGCTACTCAATAATGTAATATCAACCATACCTGTACTACCTACGGTAAGGTTTGTTTCATTAGGATGTGATGATGATATTTGTACTACGGCTTCATCGACATTATATTGTACTGTTCCACAGTCTGTACAATCGTCAGTATCAGTAGCAGAGATATTGATAATAATGTCATTAGGCATAGTAGAACTACTACCACAACTAGCTGTAAGATCAAAGGTGAAGCGTACATTATTAGTCACATCAAGTCCAGTAACTGTAAATAGTGGCATGCTTGGATCTGTGCAATCTATTTCTGTGATAGTAGCCCCAGATACTGTTGCTATCGAACCACACACATAATGCGAACCAGAGAAATTCAAGCTGACTGTTGCAGTGCCAGAAACATCACCACTATCTGGGAAGTCAATGGTGATGTCTTCTGTGCCAATACTAGTAGATAAACACTTGTCTAAACTAGGTAGTGATGCCCCCGTGTTATCAGAGACCGCCGCCTGTGCAAGTAATAGATAAGGCATGAGTAATAAAAGTACAGCATAGGTACTTCTTTGTGTAAAAAGAATCATTTGTGAATGTTTGTGACTTACGTACTTCTAGAAGATAGATACCGATTATGGTTGCATAACTATTTACTCTCCTAATGCCTACTAGAAACACTAAGGTCACTAGCGGTTTTAGCAGAACCTTACAGGTACTACATTCTATATGATGTATGTTTATTTAATGAATGAATGAATGAAAATACTATGGAAAGGCTGTTTAATTAGATAGTTGCCTTCTTTGTCGTAGGTGTACTCTAGAGAAATAAATTGAGTAGTGGTCAATATATATAGTGCTAAGATATATGACTAATGACTAAGAACGTGTATCTATGAGGGAAGACTCCTCTGAATTAGTTTGTGGGGAGTCTATGCTATGACGTTTCTATGCTATACTGGCAGATTTTACTATAAAAACGCGTAAATAAATTGTTATTACGGCATTTTTAAAAGTTGTCCAAGTATCATTCCGTGAAATGCGTGTATATGAGATTGACGAATATAATAATTGTGTCATATTAAACTCATTATATTATTCAAATTTGATAGCTATTGACATAGCCAAATTTGAGATAAGTACAATATAAGCTAATATAGAGTAGTAATCTGCCCAGATCAGATAAGTTTCTCTTTTTTCTCTTTATAGGATTTTAACTTTATGACAGTCTAAATTTATTTACTGCCCTCTTTGCAAACTGCGGCTTATGCTTTTACAAAAAAACACAATGAACACTTTATTATTACACACAAAATTATTTCTAACCATTTTGTTGTTGGCACTCCATTGCCAATGGAGTATTGCCCAATCTCCTAGCGAATTAGCCATTATCCCATATCCCAAAACACTTACTGATGCGCCTACGCGCCTTAATCTCACAGCAGGTAGTGAGATTTTCTATAATGACCCTTCTCTTCAATCACTTGCCACTATTATCCAGAGCGACATTAGCAAGTTAATAGGGTTGAATCTGGCGGTAAGCTCTGGAGTAGCTGGAGCGGGAGATATTGAACTATCACTTGACAGTGCCTTACCAGATGAAGGTTATATGTTAGAAGTGACTTCAAAAGTTGTTATTACTGGAAAAGACTATCGAGCTACCACATGGGGAACTTCTACTCTATTGCAGGTATTAAATAGCGATGGTTCGATAAAGCAAATTACTGTTAATGATTCACCAGATACGAACTATCGTGGTTTGATGATAGACTTAGCAAGAAAGTGGCATACGGTCGAAGATATTGAGCAGATCATCAATATGTGCCGTCTATATAAAATCAATTATTTGCATCTGCATTTTACAGACTCGGATTCTTTTACTTTTCCAACAACAGCTTATCCATTACTTCCTACACCAGGTAGAAGTTACACCATAGCAGAATTGCAAGGACTAGAAACCTATTCCCAAGAGCGAGGCGTAACTATCATTCCTGAATTAGAAGTACCAGGTCATGCTGGAATCATGATTTCTGCTTATCCTAATCTTTTTGGATCAGGTACAAGTGGAGCTATCAATATGGCACGCGCGAATGTACGTGCAGCCGCAGGAACGATTATCGGAGAAATGGCGGCAATATTTCAAGCAACACCTTACATACATGTGGGCTGTGACGAAGTAGATTTTGCAGGCATGGATACGCATCCCGATTATATAAATGCCATTGCGACTCATGGGGTAGGGGACGTACGCGGCTTGTTTAATTTCTTTATCAATGAAATGAATGACTACGTGAAGGCAGAAGGTAAAACGACCTTGGTGTGGGAAGGTTTCGATGCAGCAAGAACGGGTAATGCAAAAGTAGATAGTGATGTAATTGCTTGTCCATTTGATAACTATGGAGAC
>CALGLY010000712.1 GCA_937959095.1 uncultured Saprospiraceae bacterium | reverse complement strand
CAAGGACAAGAAGCAATACTCACTAAATTAGATGTATCTAAATTATTATCAGGGACGTATTTTGTAAATATACAACTCACAGACGGAGCTACTGAAACGCTTCGTTTTGTGAAGAACTAGTACTCTTTTTTAAATAGTAATACCCCCTCATATTCTTTCCCTCTGTCAATGTTCTTTTGGCAGAGGGATTTTTTATCCTACCAATTCATATTTGAAATTGCCATTAAGTTGAGTAGCGATTTCAAAGATGGATTGGCATCACATTCTTTTTTAAGAAAAAAAAATTATGACTTTAATTTAATATATTAAATTATTAAATTTGTAATCACGTAAGTAAAATATTCTCTTTTCTCATAAATTATTATCGCCAGCCACAGCTCGTTATCACTCTTTAGTCTTGCAAATCGCTACTATTATCTGTCTCGTATAAGCATTCCTCTAATCCATTTTTTTGGTTTAAAACAGAGTACAAAAAAATATGAAGTCAACTTTACCACTACCACCTAGTAGTAGGAAAGCGTTTTCCCCAAACGCTATAGCCTACTACCTATTCTTTCTAATCATTCTACTGCTATCTACAATTAATTTAGCAGCACAGAAGAATAACTATACCGATTCTCATTTCGATGGAAAAGACAAGTGTGGACTAGAAGAGATGATAAAAAATATAGAAAATCAGGGATTATATGAAGAGGAAATGAAAAAATATGCTGCCTTTGCTGATAAAGCAATAAAGGAGTATAGAGCAAGAAAAGCAGAAAAAACAGATACCGATTGTCCTAATGGACTAATCGTTATACCTATTGCATTCAATATTTTCCATGAATCGGGTGCAGCTATTGGAACTGGACATAACTGGTCTTTAGCACAATTAGAAGCCGTTATCGGTTCGCTAAATGCTGATTTTGGTGGCTATAATACCAATAAGGATTTGATAGACGAATGTTTCCAAGATGTGGATGCTTATAATACATGTATTCAATTTTGCATGGGGAAAATAAATAGAGTTGATGGTAGCACTTGCCCTGCCTATGGTCTCAATCAAGATTATGAATTATCAGACTGTATCCATGAAGACTCTGACGACTACCTCAATGTCTATTCTTCTGATATTGGAGGGCTAGGTATTGCTTCCAATATTGCCTATCCAGGAAATCCCTTCGGTGAATGTGATGAAACCTATGATGGCGTTTATGTAGATTGGGATGCATTCACAGTAGGTGCGCCTGCTAATGCACCTTTTGATGGTGGTAAAACACTTACGCATGAAGTAGGACACTGGATTGGTTTATACCATGTTTTTCAAGGCTGTACAGGTTTTGGTGATGGTATTAGCGATACACCTCCACAGTCATCCTCCACAGGCGGCTGCCCTTTTGGTAAAGATTCATGTGCAGGAGGAAAACCAGACATGATTTACAATCATATGGATTATTCGGATGATGCTTGCTTAGCTATGTTCACAGAAGAACAAGCAGCTATTATGCAAGCAGTAATGGCTGATCCAATGTGTCGATTGACTTTATCTTGCTCTTCCCAAAGAGGAAATTGTGATGGAACAATATCTGCTGTCAGCAATGTCCCTTCCGCTGCTAACACACAAGCTATTACCATTTCTGATTGCGTAGGCGATATAGATTTCTTAGATATTCAATCTGCCTGGTATGGCTATCCTGACGGAACAACTTGTTTCAATTGGGTAGAAGGAGCTACAGATGTAGACCAAATCGGTGATTTGGAAGCAGAACATAGTACTGCTACTTGTGGTGGAGCTACAGAAACACGCACCTTCAATCTAATGATGCAGCCTTGGGATGAAGCAACTAAAATGTGGGGTGCAGAAGTAGCAGGTGGTACTGTAAATCTAAGTATTGAGTGTCCTCCTTCGGCAGAAGAAGCAACTTCTACTACAGCAGATGCAACAGGATGTAATATGAATCCTGTATTAATGGCCGTCTGTCCAGAATGTCCTTGTGCGTTTGATAATGATAATATGACCATCACGGTGGAAGTAACGGGTACACACACCTGGGTATCTGATCTTGCTTTCTATCTACAAGGTCCAGGTGGCACGGTAACTATGGGAAATAGTACTTGTAGTAATAGTGGAGATGATTTTAATGGCTTAACCTTTACAAGTGGTGCTACTACTACTTATGATGCTTGTGGCGCTGCCACTCCATTGAGTGGTATTTTTACCGTTGATTTCAGCGCGCTAGATGGCGCAGATTTCAATGCAGCAGGCTGGAACTTGATAATAGGTGATTGTGCTGGTCAAGATACAGGTAATCTAACGAATTATACCATTACTATAGAGGATAATGGCGGTGGCATGAGTTGCTTAGCTGGTATGGCTGGTGGCATTACATTTAGTGATACAGGTAGCGCGATTGCAGATAATATGTGTGCAGGTGGACTTACAGAGGTTATTACTTTTCCTCCTGTTGCAGGCTCAGCAGCAACTACTACTTGGTGGACAGCAGCTACAGGTGGCACACAAGTAGGCACAGGTGCTTCTTTCGATACAAGTACGGATGCTGCATTTGATAATTCGGCTGATGGCGTAACTACTTACTACGTACAATGTGCTTGCGACCCTTGTGATAGTGAAAGAACCGCAGTAACAGCTACTATTTCAGGTTGCGTACCTGTGGAGTTACTAGCATTTACAGGCAAAACAGAGAACGGGACAGTAGCATTGGATTGGATGACGGCTTCTGAAATAGATAATAGCCACTTTGAAGTAGAGCGTAGCTTTGATGGTAATAAATTTGAAGTATTGGGCAAAGTGCAAGGTGCTGGAACAACCGTTATCACACAACTCTATAACTTCATGGATCTTACACCTAGAATAGGTGTAAATTATTACCGCTTAAAGCAGATAGATCTTGATGGTGAATTTGATTATTCGCCAACTATTGCTATTGATTTAGCGAAAGAAAAAATCACAGCAGAAGTCTTTCCATCTCCTGCATCGGGGGTATTGAATGTGCGTGTGAATAAAGCAATAGCTAATATTCAAATTTATGATCTTACAGGACGTACGGTAGCAACTTATATTTTAGATGGTGCTACTACTACACAACTCCATGTAGCAACACTACGACCAGGTACTTATTTTGTAAGTATTCAATCTGAAAATACAAGAGAGGTAGTCCGATTTATAAAGGACTAACTAAGACAACTCTCAATTTAGACTTTGGACGAAAGAGTGACGAA
>CALGLY010000711.1 GCA_937959095.1 uncultured Saprospiraceae bacterium | reverse complement strand
AAGTTTTTTGAAACTAAGATGAAGCGACTCCAATCCTCTGAATCTGCTTTCTCTATGGAGAAATCCGTCGTTACTGCTCCAGAATGGCGCGAAGTAGAAGAACGCTTAGAAGTGCTACTTCCATCGAAATTTGACAAAATTTATAGAGCGGATTATGGTGAATATGAACTACTTCCACTAGAGCAAATACGTATCATGACAGGTTACGAATCACGTCATCCAGCATCTTACAAAGCTTTAGTATTTGCTTGGAATGGCATCGGAGATTATCTGGGCTTACTCCTAGAGCAAGATTCTGATTATAGCTTAGGTAATACAGTTTATGAATTTCATCATGAAGTTGGAGAGATAACAAAGCTTTATACTTTTTAACCCAAAATTAAGTACAGTGTGTAAAAAGTAATTTACATTTTTTGATGACGGTCACTTCGCCGAAAAACCCACAGCCCTCATGGATATTTTTATGGAAATAAAAGCACTCCAGTCTATGGATTTAGAATGGACACCTGAAAGATCGCTAAGCCGAGTGAGTAGAAATAAAATCCGAAAAAGTCACAATGCTAGTGCCTTCGAAATGTTGAAGTTCCAGTAAGTCTTTATCACCTGTAATTAAGTAGTCTGCATTACCATCTTTGGCTAGACTCAATAGAAAATTGTCTTTCGGGTCGCGGCAAATATGTACTTCGGTAGTCACTTCTATCAATTCGCCAAACGCATCAAATTTTAGCAAAAGCTGCTCCAAGTCATCTTCTGTAAAATACTTCTGAAATTTTGGACGCTGTGCTACCTCAATAAATTCTTCTAGTAGTTCGCGGCTAAAAAGTAAGGTCACTTTTTGGTTTGTTATTAGATTATCAACTGTATCAAGCGTTTGCTAATGAGATAACTTATCCAGAGGTTGGTATCTATAATTACACGGAGCATAATCGGTTATTTTTTGTAACGTGCAGTGCGTACGGACTCCACTTCTTTGGTTATATCTTCAAGACTCATTACTTCCTCATTTCTAGTTCGAATGCGCTTTACTAAGTCTGAAAAACGTAAATCTGGTTCTTGTATGCGTATGAGTTGCAGCTTCGCCAATTCATTTAGCAAAGCCCGTGCATCGGGATTTAATATTTCTATTTGTAGGTTTGTCATTTAGCATTGTTTTTTACAAAAATAGCGGAAAACTGCCCGCTTTGCAAATAAGCTAAGCTTCGTTCTCCACAAAGTTCGAAAAAGTCAGAATAGCAGTAGTTTAAAATTGTTGGAACTCCAGTAGGTCTTTATCACCTGTAATTAAGTAGTCGGTATTACCATCTTTGGCTAGACTGGGTAGTTGGCAGCTTTCAGGCGCGATAAATATTGAATGAAAGGCATTCCAAAAGCCCCCAAATCGTCGTATCTTAGCAAGATGGAAAGAGTAGTGAGAATCATACCCATGCGTGCACCACAATCTGACCGTGCGTATTGGATGAGTAAAACACCACAAGAGCGCATTGCCGCTTTAGAAACACTTCGTCAGCAATATGTCCAACTTCAACGCATTCAGCCCCGACTTCAAAGAGTTTGTCGAATTGTTGAAAAATAATAGAAGTCCTACCTTTGTAGAAAGCAAAAACCATGTTCGAACAAACGTTAACAACACCTACTAAGAAGCGAAAAGCAATTAGGCTACCATCACCAAAGCAACACCCAAATTTTCTGTTCTTGCTTTTGATTGGAATTGGTGTTATATTAGTAAAAGTAATTCAATAAATTGAGCCATAATGCGCTGAATTTATTAAATCACTTTTACTTAGTGAGTAATGCATATCGAAATTTCGACTTTTGGAGAGAGACGACGAAGGGAATCTAAAATTATCGGAGGAGCGACAGCACAAATTAGACAATAAACTAAAGGAACTTAATGATGCCGAGCAATATGTTTTGAGAGCATCAGAAGCAGGATTTTATCCTTGTTGCAGTTACCCAAATTCTAGTGTAATTTACGCGCACGCATGAATCTAGATTTTTTTGATACATAAACTCTATTAAGTATCTGCATTTTTTGACATTTGTATAGCGTATGATTAACAAAGAAATGAAGAGGTAGGAAAGTAGGGTGTCTTAACTATATGAAGCGGACAAAAGAAAGGATGAAGCGGACAAAAAGAGATGGGAAGATATTTTTAATTTTGCGCTAACCAATCTAAAAAAACAGGAGCTTTTTCTTTACTTATTATTATTTTTTCATCAAAACGGATATGGAGATGCAGGACTAATCTTCGGTTAAAATACTTAGCGGCGTTTTTAATCGCTTTTTGGTGGACAAGGTATTGTCGATTGACTCGGAAGAAGTTGGTATCATTGATTTTTTCTAATTCTTCTAATGTTTCAGAAGCGATAAATATTTGATTGTCAAAAGTGTGAAGTTTGACTATACCATTTTTTAAGTACATCAATGCAATATCATTAAAAGGGACGGGTATGATTTTTTCGCCTTGATAAACTAAAAGGCTAGGACTTGCTTTTGGCTTATTAGATTGCTCCATGTATTGAAGTAATTGGGTCAATTTATTATCTTTCTGTTGGGTCAATTTTTCAAACTTTTCAATTGCAATTTTAATCGCTTCTGTCGTGAAGGGTTTGAGTAGATAGGCAATACCATTGACATCAAAGGCATTCAAAGCATACTCGTCATAAGCCGTGCAAAAAATGATAGGCGCGTCAATTTCTATGGCTTTAAAAATCTCAAAACTCAAGCCATCGGTGAGCTGAATATCAGAGAAAATTAAATCAATTGCAGGTTCGGTTTTCAAAAAAGTAATCGCTGATTTGACAGAGGCCAATATCTTTATCACCGTAAAGTTGGGACGTACTTCTTGGATAGAAAACACCAAATCATTGGCAGTCAATTTTTCATCTTCAATAATTAGGATTCTCATGACGCTATCAGTTTTACTTGGACAGAAAAGTGTTGACCATCATTATCAATTTTAATTTCAGTATTAGAAAGCATTTTACTTCTCTGGTTTAAATTGGATAAACCTGTATGCGTCGAAACTACACCATTTTTAGTTTTGAGATTATTTTTCACCATTACATAGTCATTGTCCACTATCTTTATAGAAATTTGTAAAGGAGCTTCTTCTGTAAAGGAATTATGCTTAAAGGCATTTTCGACCAGGGTAATCAAGGCATAGAAAGGTAGCTTTTTGTCTAAATGAATCTCGGCAACATCAACGGTATAAGCAAACGCATTTTCAAATCGTACTTTTTGCAAATCTATATATTGTTGGCAATTCTCCAATTCTTTTTTGAGGCTAATTGATTTCTGCTGATTATTTACAGAGCGTCTTAAAAATTCGGACAATTGTACGATATATCTTTCGGCATTTTGAGGCTGGGTTTTTATCAATGATTTTGAAATATTCAAGGCATTAAATAAAAAGTGAGGATTGATTTGAGCCTTTAATAATTTGTATTCGCTTTCTAAATTAGAAAATTGAAGCTCCGCATTTTCTTCAAGCAGTTGAACCCTTTTTTCCTGTGTATATACCAGATCTATAATCAAATAAATCATTAGATTGATAGCAGACACTAATGAAAATCGCAACAATAAAACAGTAGTAGTAGTGGCAGACTTAAAGAATTCATTTGATTCAGATTTAAATGGAGTGGTGCCAAATACCAACAGAATAATAAATAGCATAAAAAAGGCTAAATATTGCCAATTGGCGTAGCCTCTTTTTTTGAAAAAATAAAAAATAAAGACTTGTAATCCCCAAGAAATTAAAGTTGTCAAGGTCACACTAAACCATAAGTTTAAAAACGTTATTTCGGGCTTCGCTCTAACCAAATAGATAGGCGAGCATACCAATATAGCTATTATTGGAGCGGTGAGTAATCCTCTAAGAGTATGTTTTGAAATTTTACAAACTGAAAATC
>CALGLY010000710.1 GCA_937959095.1 uncultured Saprospiraceae bacterium | reverse complement strand
AAGTCTGGTATTTGTATGATGAGTTTACGCTGGCTTTCATTTCCGTTTTCTTCCATCAAATAGCTCAAATACTCCATTCGCTCCTCAAAAAAAGTATGTTTAGAATAAGTGCGCTGTAAACTGAATGTCAATAAGCTTACTGATAATGCGATGCCCCACCAATGTCGTTCTGATTTTAAAACAACAAAGAGCATCGGAATTGCCCAGATAACACCTATTAAACCTAAATAGCCATCTATCATAAAATAGGAATGCGCCATAAGATAAGAATAGGTAACAAAAACTAGGGCAGACAACAACAAGGTACAAAGCAACAAAAAAAGACTACTAAGATATTTTTTCTGCCAACACAAAACGGCTAATAAAATTGCAAAAACCGCAAAGGGGAAGGCATATTCGGTTTCAAAAAATTGCTTCATAATATGCCATACGAGAAAGTCTTTGGGGTGGCTAAGTGCCTCGAATTGCGACCAAGCATTACCTAAACGATTGCCTTCATAAGAATTACTTCTAATCGCCCAAAAACGATAGCCAAAAGCCACCAACACAGCAGTAATAATTCCCCAGTTCCAGCCATCGAACCAACGCTTATTATAGAACCAATCGAAACCAAGAAAAGCTAATATAGGCAGTACGATAATAGGATGTGCCGTAGTGCAGAGCAAGATAAGTAGGCAAGCGATAAGTAGGTTCTGTAAATCACTCAGTTTTGGAAAGAACTCTTTATTTTTGGATAACCAAGCAATGAACAAAGCCGCTAGAACGAGTGAAAAATAAATCTCTGAAATGCCTGAATAGAACTTATAACGCGTCGTGAGGCACATACATAAAGCTAAAAAAATACCGCCTTCTACATGCTTAAAACCATAGACAATGAGGTTGTAAATCCCATAATGCAATACTAGAAAGGAGGCAGAATAGACCATGAGGAAGGTCTTTAGCGACCATCCCATTTTCATGCCTAGCAAAGGAAGCAATTGTGAGGCGTAGTTGATTGTTCTATCATGTGGCAAAAAGAACTCGCCTGTACGAAGGATATTAAAACAATAATAAGCAGAGTCAAAATTGAGCATTCGCTCCTTATAAAATAGAATACTCCAAGCAATCAGTATCCAGAAGAATACATGACCGATGACTTGCAAAATAAGATGATAGCGCTGCTTGGAAAGTGTAGGGAGCATTACTGTATTATTTTTAGCAGCGAAGATAAGAATTGTTGGGGTTGTGGGGCAAGGAAGCTTACATCTTCTTCCGTTCCCAGCTATTTTGCTCTTCCATTTCTTCTAGTAAGGTAAGATAATTGATGTAACGGAGTTCACTGATTTCTTCCTCTTCTAGGGCTTCTTTCACGGCGCATTTTGGTTCATCGCGGTGGGTGCAATTATTGTATTTGCAGTTTTTGGAATACTCAAATATCTCTCGAAAATTATGTGCTACATCTTCGCCACTTAGGTTGTTGAAAGAGAGCGTTTTTATACCTGGCGTATCAATAATATAGCCGCCAAAGGTCAGAGGAAACATCTCAGCAAAAGTCGTGGTGTGCATTCCTTTCCCCGAATAATCCGAAATATCACCCGTGCGAAGTTCCAAATTAGATTGAATAGCATTAACTAAAGAGGATTTCCCTACGCCCGATTGACCGCCTACAAGGGTGATTTTATCCTTCAGCATTGCTTTAAATTCCTCCGTGCCTGTGCCATCTACCGCAGATACTAGCAGGACTTGATAGCCTATCTTTTCATATAAATCCTTCAAGTAAGTAAACATATTCAATTCTGGTTCTTCGTATAAATCTGCCTTATTGAAGATGATCGTGGTCGGAATATTGTAAGGTTCTGTCATGAGGAGGAAACGATCAATGAAACCTTGTTTTAGCATCGGTTCTATGATTGTGCCTATTACAACTGCTTGATCTACATTGCTGGCGATAAGGTGTAAGTAATGCTTCCTTCGGGGCGATTGCCGGACTACATAATTTCTACGAGGTAGTATTTTTTTGATGTTTCCAGTGTTATCTTCATCGTTCAAGCTCATTTCTACTTGGTCTCCTACGGCTACAGGATTGGTCAAAGGCAAGCCGTCCAAGCGAAATTTACCTTTCACTCGACTTTGTATCAAGTCCCCATTTTCTAAGCGAACTTGATACCAACTTCCTGTAGATTTTATAACTGTTCCTTTGTGCATTCTTTTCTTTTCGTTAGTACTCCCCTTAAATATCAATTGTGTAGGAATAAGTTCCCGATGTACCTGATTTCTTCGTATCTTCCTGTTTTTTAGGCGAACTAATCTGATAACTAATCGTAGCCTGTGGTGGCTTTGGCAACTTAAAATTGATGTTTATCATCTTAAAGAAATGGACGCGCACTCCCCTATTCTTTGGCACATTAAATTCTAATAATTTCACTACGCGTATCGCTTCTTCATCGCAACCATGACCAATACCAGAAACCAGTTTTGCCTCCACTACTTTGCCCAAATAATTGATTTTGTAACGCACTCGCACCCGACCTTCTATCTTCTTTTCCAGTGCCGATTTTGGGTAGGTTTTATGTTTTTTCACGAAGGCTTTCATTGCCGCCGTGCCGCCTTCGTAATAAGGGTTTTTGATAAAGCTTTTTCCTTTGCGTCCTTTTCTCATTCCATATAAATTATGCTCGTCAAAGTAAGAAAAAGAGCAGCTCCAAACGAATCTATTTGATAAAAACCAAGTTTAATCCATTATGATTTCTCCATTTCAATTCAAATATTTCTACTTGAAAATGCTTTTTTGTAAAACATATTTTAGTTCTTACCAATTCCAAATAAGGAATTTATAAAAAATAAATATTCCATTTTGACAAACTATATTGAGAACTAAGTGCTTCACTTTAAACGTGTCCTTAAATAGATTGGCTTTGAAAATGGAAGATTTGTTTTTTACCAACTACTGATACGCCAAAGTACTGATAATATTCAAGCCCAATACTAAAGAAGTACAAACGATATGATAAAAACAATAAGAGGTTGGTTTCGGTTTTCACTTTTCATCATACTATTGCTTATTTATTTAGTAGGCTACATGCTCCGTTCCCTATTTAAAGGGCGCGGATTGGAGAGTGGATTAAAAATGCGCCTTAGTTTTGCGCATCGCCTTCCGAAACTAGTGGGGCTAAATATAGAATTCCAAGGCACACCACATGATAAACCCGCCTTGTATGTCGGCAATCATCGCTCTTACTATGATCCTGGTGCAGCGACTATGTATTTACCCAAAGCAGTCATTGTAGCAAAAGCAGAAATAGCAGATTGGCCGCTTATAGGCTATGCGACCGATTTGGCAGGTGTTATTTTCGTGAAGCGAGAAAGCAAAGATAGCAGAGCCGCTACTCGCGAAGCCATGGCAAAAGCACTAGAAGATGGCTACTCTGTACTCATTTATCCAGAGGGGACAACTGCCGATTTTCCAACTACAATTGATTTCAAAGCAGGCACCTTTGCTACGGCTATCAAAATGGGCGTGCCTATTGTACCAATAGCGGTAGAATATGGTGATCCAGAAGATGCTTGGGTGAGCAAGAGTGTGCCATTCGCACCCCATGTTGCCTATTTTTTAGGTAGAAAGCGAAAGACTACGATAAAAGTACGCTATGGAAAAGCGATTTATGGAACAGATGTAGAGGAATTTCGGGATGAATGTAGAGCTTGGATTGATAAAAACTTACTAGAAATGCAAGAGGAATTTGGAGGCGTAGATTGGCCTGCGACTTCTTTGCCTTATTTGAAGAAATAAGTCCTTTTCTAGTAAGTAAGGAATGATTCAGAAATAAATAAGGTACCCATTATGGCGCAGATATTTTCTTCTTCTAAAGAATTGAAAAAATCAGTGCATAGCCTTCGCTACGGACTTATTTTTTCGATTTTTTAGAAGGAAACCCGCCTGCTCCGCTTGTTCGGGCAGGAAGAACAAGCCAGAGTGGGTAGATTATTTTTTGCCGACTCCCTAAGTTGATTTTTGTCCTTAGCTAAAATTCAACTTAAGATAAGATGAAAGTAAAAAACCATGCTATAAGTCAAATGCACCAAATCAACTTGATGCACTTGACATTAGATTTGAACAGAATGAACTAAAAGAACCTAATCATAGATGAAACCTACTTCTTAGGTTTAGGTCTAGGCTTGACCGTTGCTAGTAATTTCATGTGTTAGAGTTTGAATTATGTAAATAGAACGCGAATTCGTAACTGCAACCCTTCAAAAAATAGTGCGAAGGTGAAAATAGTGCGTCACAAAACTTCTACAAAACATCTAGGTTAGTTAGTACCTACATTGCTAGGCATAGTTCAATTTTCTTGCCAAGAAAAAATTCAATTTGTTTATTATTAATAATCAGGTGGTTATATTTTCTCTAATTTTAGAAAAAGTCTTAAAATGGGACTAGATTCTAATTTTAAGAATTTGGATTGTAAAAATGAGTAATAGCATTGGGTTTTGTTAGGGTATTGAAGTTATCTTAAAATATAATAATTGAATAATCATATAAAATATAATATAAAAACAATTACAAAAAACATCTAATTTGTTACATATCAATTAATTAGAAAACTATACTAAGATAAACTAATCCTCCGCAAAAAGGCATTAGCAAAACACAAAAATCCCAAATTGGGAAATATCTAAAAACCAGAAAATCGCCCATCTGCTACGTTTCGTCCGTAAGGGATGCGAATAAAATCGAGTGGTGAACTGCTTACAAATAACTCAATGGAATAAACATTCCGATCTGGTCGCCAGCTAAAATTGAGATTCCAACAATGCAAACTACGTGAGAAGGTAAAATCAGGATAGGTAATGCGCTTACTATTGAAGTCATATCCAATATTGCCGATACGCACCGACCATTTATCCGTAAGTTGCATGTTACCACGTAAGGAGAGCGTATGCGTACTCAAGCGAATGGTATCACTATCTCCTTGCACTGCATCTAAATTGAAATTTAGGTTATGACTCAAACTAAAATTATCAATCAAATCCAGCAAGGCCTCTTCGGGGTCTTCTACAGCATTGGGGCGTTCTTGGTCATTTTCTCCTCCAAATCCACTACGACCTATCCCCTGATTGAAACCTGTGCCTGTTTCTTCCCCTTTCAGTATCTTTCGCATATCCTTCACCGAAAGATTGGTCGTGAAGCGGAAACTTGCACCATCAAAGCGAAGGAGTTTTTTCCTCCCCTCACTAGCTTTTGTAATATCCCAGTAGAATTCATTAATACGTCGTCCATCTTCATCAAGCGCGTAAGGATCCCAATTGGCACTCACACTCAGGGTACTCAAGCCTTTGAATAGGCGCGTAGAAGCACTTCCTGCAAGGCGACTAAATTTCAAACTATCGGCAGCAAAGTTGTAATTTCCTGAAAACCGAAGATTATCCATTAAACGAATCTTCTTATCTGTAGAATCCTTCTTAGAGAAAATTTTGGCTTCATAAATAT
>CALGLY010000709.1 GCA_937959095.1 uncultured Saprospiraceae bacterium | reverse complement strand
TATTTTGTATGCAGGAATGTGGTCGCATCGTCGCTATCCTTGGCAAGTGCTGAGTGGTGGCGAAGGAAGCGGTCTCTACAAATCCGTAGATGGCGGCGATACTTGGGAAGAACTCACCGAAGGCTTGCCCGAAGCGATGGGGAAAGTAGCAATAGATGTCAGCGCAGCCAATCCAGAAGTAGTCTATGCAAATATCGAAGCAGAAGGAGAGAAAGGCGGTGTTTATCGCTCGAATGATGCAGGAAAAACATGGAAGCAAACTAGCAAAGACCGCGTCACGATAGCACGAGCATGGTACTATATCGAGATTTTTGCTGACCCAAAGGATGAGAATAAAGTCTATGTACTCAATGCACCTATGCTAAAATCCATTGATGGCGGTAAGAGTTTCAAGCCCATCGCCAATCCGCATGGCGACCAACATCACCTTTGGATAAACCCAAGCAATACCGAAAATATTATCCTCGCAAATGATGGCGGTGCCTGTATCACATTCAATGGCGGCAAGACTTGGAGTAGCCAAAAGAATCAACCGACCGCGCAGTTTTATCGCGTGATTGCAGATAATCGTTTTCCGTATCACATCTATGCAGGGCAGCAAGATAATTCGACGGTAGCGATTGCTTCGCGCACAGCAGGTTCTAGTATTGGCTGGAAAGATTGGTATGCCGTAGCAGGTGGCGAAAGTGCCTTCCTTGCCTTCGACCCCGACAATCCGCGCTATGTGTATGGCGGTAGCTATCAAGGTAATATTTCGGTCTATGACCATGAAGCGGAGACCCGTAAAGATATCATGGCCTATCCTGTGGTGGGTTTAGGTTGGAATCCAAAGGAGATGAAATATCGCTTCAATTGGAATGCACCTATCGTTAGTTCGCCACAAGACCGCAGCGTGATTTATCATGGCGGAAATAAGGTCTTGAAATCTTCGGATAGAGGGCAAAGTTGGACAGAAATAAGCCCCGATTTGACGCGAAATGAAGCAAGCAAACAAGTCCTCGGTGGCGGCCCGTACACCATAGAAGGCGCAGGTGGCGAAAACTATGGTGCAATCACCTATATGGTCGCTTCTCCGCACCAACAAGGCGAACTTTGGACAGGTAGCGATGATGGTTTAATCCACCTCACGCGCAACGATGGCACGGATTGGACAAACATCACGCCTAGAGGTTTAGGAGAATATCTTATCAATGCCATTGAAGTATCGCCTCATAATGCAGGAACAGCTTATGCAGCCGTGACTAACTACAAAATGGGCGATTTCACGCCTATGATTTATGTAACAACGGACTATGGCAAGACATGGCGAAACAAAGTCAATGGCATTGCAAAAGAAGACTTTGTACGGGTCGTGCGAGAAGATCCTAAGCAAGCAGCTGTCTTGTATGCAGGCACGGAAACGGGCTTGTATATCTCTTTCAATGGCGGCGATAATTGGGAGAACTTCCAACTGAATCTACCCGTTTGTCCTATATTGGATTTATACATCCAAGATAATGACCTGATTGTAGCGACTTCGGGTAGAGCGTTTTGGGTATTGGATGATTTGAGTGCTATCCAGCAAAGCAAAGGTGATTTGGCGCGTACAATGGCAATTTACCAACCCAAGCCGACCTATAAATTCAATGTTCGCACACCCAAAAAAGCACCAAAAGAAGCAGGACACAACCCGATGAGTGGCGTGATTATGGACTATGCGCTAGTAGAAGATATGGATTCTACGGAAGTGACTTTAGCCATTTTGGATAGCGATGGCGCATTGGTGCGTAGCTATTCGAGTCAAAAAGATAAGGCATTCAAAAAATTCATTGGCGGGCCTTCTCCAGAGGCGACTTTGCCCATTAAAAAAGGCGTGAATCGCTTCAATTGGGATTTGCGGCGCGAAACTATTCCTGCCGTAGATGGCGTATTTATGTTCGGCGATTATCGCGGTAGTTTGGTCGCACCTGGTACGTATACGCTACGCCTAAGTACAGATGACGAAAGCGTAGAAACAACTTGCGAAGTCATTCCTGATCCAAGAATAAAAGCGACGCAAGCCGATTATTTAGCACAGCAAGCCATCCTACAAGGTGCAGAAAATACCGCACGTGAAATTCATAAATCAGTAAATGAAATGCGTCGCGTGAAGCAGCAATTGCAACAGTATCAAAAGCTGCTAAAAGACAATAAAATGCTTTCTGACACCGCCAAAGCTATCGTAAAAAAGATAGCCGATTGGGAAGAAAATTTGATTCAGCCGAAGCAAAAAACCTTCCAAGATGTCATCAATTTCCCAAATCAATTGAATGCAGAATTGATGAATTTGAAAAACCGCGTGGATGGCTTTGAACCTGTCCCAACGGAGGGCGCGAAGGCACGTTTAAGCGATTTACTAGCAGAATGGGCAACGCATAAAAGCGCGATGCAACAAATCTTAGAAGAAGAGGTGACTGGCTTTAATGCATTGTATAAAAAAGCGGCTTTGCCTGCGGTTTTGATGCCGAAGTTGGAGGGGATTGTGGAGTGAATCAAATGGACAGGCGACATTCGACTAGAGTTCGCCTGTCCACTTAGCATTTGACTAAGAGACCTGAAATCCCTATTTTTATAGAAATACTATCCCTATGCAAATTGATACCATTAATGTATTTTCTCTAGCAAACACAAGTGAGTTATCTCCTATCCGTTGTGCCGATTTATCCGAAGCGGCGGTGTGCTTAGATTATCACGCGCATGGACAAGGCGTAGCACTGAAAGTAGAAGGCGATTTAGAAGGGCAGTTTAGTATAGCTTGGAACGAGGTTACTCAACAAATCCGAGATAGCAGAAATGATATGGATTATGCCGTGGAAAGTGGCGCGTATTGCCTCGCCATTTTAGTGATTGAACACTTGACTAATTACAAAGTCGTGAAACAATCACAGAAGCGAACGGGTTTTGATTATTGGATGGGACGAGATGATAAAAATGGGATTCAAGAACGCGCTCGTCTCGAAATATCGGGTATTTTAAAAGGCACAAAAGGCGATATTAGTCGTAGAGTGACCAAGAAAATACTACAAACACAAAGAAGCGACAATCTGGATATTCCTGCGTATATTGTGGTGGTAGAGTTCAGTACGCCAACCATTAAAATTAGAAAGCGATGAAGCATCCATTAGATGAATTACATAAAAAAGCCATGCACCTTGCCGATGAAGCCTTTTATGCAAAGCGTGCCAATAAGCTAGAGGTAGCACAGCAA
>CALGLY010000708.1 GCA_937959095.1 uncultured Saprospiraceae bacterium | reverse complement strand
AGACATTGGACGCATGGGAAGCCACCAAAGCAGCCTATAAAGCGGATGAATTTGTCTATAAAGTCCGAAACCGAGAGATTCGCGTACCAACGCATAGTATCTCGCTTTCCCATTCGCGTATTCCGCGTGTGGTGTTGCCTAGATTTAAGGATTGGGGTGAAATTTTGAATTGGTCGCTCCAAGAAAACGTACCTGGTAAATTCCCTTATACCGCAGGCGTATTTCCATTCAAACGCACGGGCGAAGACCCAACGCGGATGTTTGCAGGCGAAGGTGGACCAGAACGCACCAACCGCCGCTTCCATTACCTCGCCTCGGATATGCCAGCGAAGCGATTGTCGACGGCTTTCGATTCGGTGACTTTATATGGTGAAGATCCTCATCCTCGTCCTGATATTTATGGAAAAATCGGTAATTCAGGTGTGAGTGTGTGTTGCTTGGATGATGCCAAGAAACTGTATTCAGGTTTTGATTTATGCAATCCGAAGACTTCGGTTTCCATGACGATAAACGGGCCAGCGGCTACGGTTTGCGCCTTCTTTATGAATGCAGCCATCGACCAGCAATGCGAAATGTATATCAAAGAGCATGGCTTGGAAGGCAAAGTAGCAGCCAAACTAAAAGAACTCTACGACGATAAGGGACTCCAACGCCCTGCCTACGATGGCGAAATTCCAGAAGGAAATGACGGTTTAGGTTTACTCCTTCTCGGCTTGACGGGCGACCAAATCCTAGAAGCGAATGTCTATCAAGAACTAAAAGCAAAAGCCCTTTCGGCAGTGCGCGGAACGGTGCAAGCAGATATTTTGAAGGAAGACCAAGCACAGAATACCTGTATTTTTTCTGCTGAATTTTCCTTAAAACTCATGGGCGATGTGCAAGCCTATTTTATTGATGAAAATATCCGTAATTTCTACTCGGTCTCTATTTCGGGTTACCACATAGCAGAGGCAGGCGCGAATCCAATAACGCAATTGGCATTCACACTCTCCAATGGCTTTACCTTTGTAGAATATTACCTTTCGCGTGGTATGGATATCAATGATTTCGCGCCAAATTTATCCTTCTTCTTCTCCAATGGCGTTGATCCTGAATATGCGGTCATCGGACGGGTAGCGCGACGAATTTGGGCGAAAGCCATGAAGCTGAAATACAATGCCAATGAGCGTTCGCAGAAACTAAAATATCACATCCAAACTTCTGGGCGTTCCCTACACGCACAAGAGATTGATTTCAATGATATTCGTACTACGCTGCAAGCTTTGTATGCCATTTACGATAATTGCAACTCGCTACACACCAATGCCTATGACGAAGCAATCACGACACCTACCGAGGACAGTGTGCGTCGTGCCGTAGCGATTCAGATGATTATTAATCACGAATTGGGCTTGGCAAAGAATGAAAATACGCTACAAGGTTCGTTCATCATAGAGGAACTGACGGACTTGGTAGAAGAAGCTGTTTTGACGGAATTTGACCGCATCACCGAGCGTGGTGGCGTATTAGGCGCGATGGAAACGATGTACCAACGCGGCAAAATACAGGAAGAAAGTATGCACTACGAAATGCTCAAACATACGGGCGAGTTTAAAATTATAGGGGTGAATACCTTCCTATCGAAAGATGGCTCGCCTACGATTATTCCCGATGAAGTCATCCGTGCAGGCGAAGATGAAAAGCAGAATCAAATCAAGTCTTTAGAGAATTTGCAACAAGCCAAAGCAGATGTTTCTGCGGCACAATTGCGTAAACTCCAGCAAGTAGCTGTGGAAAATGGCAATCTCTTTGAAGAACTCATGGAAACGGTGAAGACTTGCTCTTTGGGACAAATCACAAATGCCTTGTTTGAGGTTGGCGGGCAGTATCGTCGGAGTATGTAGGGTTCTGAGAGGAAATAAATGGTTCTTTGACGATTTTTGTAAATCAAGCACGTGTGGACGAGCGACTTCAGCTCGCTTCTGGGATCTGGTTAAAATGGACAGGCGAACTTTAAGTCGAATGTCATCAACTTAAGGCGATTCATCTGCTAACTTCCCGTTAGCTGATGAATTATCACCCTTGAATACCTAGCGTTTCAATTTAGAAGCTGATAGAAAATCAGCATCTAAACCGTTAAGTTGACGACAGGCGAACTTTAAGTCGCCCGCCCATTTTGCAAAAATTGTCAAAGGACTTAAATAAATTAAAAAACATGACTTCAGAGGAAATTGTACAACAACAAGTAGAGGCTTATAATGAAAGAAATATTGTAAAATTTCTAGCTTGCCATGCTTCCGATATAGAATTATATACGTTCCCAGAAAGTGAACCCTATTGTGTGGGAAAAGCAAGTTTAAAGGAAATATATCAAAGTGTTTTTGAAAATTCTCCTAATTTAAACGCTGCAATTTTAAATAGAATTATCATGGGAAATATCGTAATAGACCATGAAAATGTAACTGGCAGAAAAGGCATTGCATCCATTAAAATAATTGCGATCTATGAAATCAAAAATGGATTGATTTCAAAGGCTCGTTTTATCAGAGAAAAATAACGGTGAAGACTTGTTCTTTGGGGCAGATTACGAATGCCTTGTTTGAGGTTGGTGGGGAGTATTGTTGGAGTATTTAGGGGTTTGAGGGGATGGATATGCAAGTTAGTGGTAATTACTAACCA
>CALGLY010000707.1 GCA_937959095.1 uncultured Saprospiraceae bacterium | reverse complement strand
TCGCTATAAGGATTAGTCATAAGGTGGTTTAATTTGAAAGACCAGCTTTATAATTACCTCCTAAAAGTACATCTTTTTTACTGAAAATGCAGCTTATTCCGACAAACTCCTTGAAATCTGCGACTATAAAAAGCACTGCCGTTAATAAATTGAATCCCATTTTTTACCTTTACTAAATCTTTTTCTTCGGATTCGTCACGAGATTTTTCGGAGAGCCATTTTTAAGATTTTATCGCAAAAAAAGCCGTACAATTGAAGGATTCTATTTGGTCGGTGGAGGAGAGAAAGCGGGAGGCATAGGTAATTGAAAAACGAAGTCCTAAACAAAAACGATGAAACACACCCTAGTCATTTCTACAAACAAGAATCTGCGATACATCATCTTGTTGTTCTTGTATTTCATTCAAGGTTTTCCTGTGGGAGTGTTCTTTGTCACGATTCCAGCTTGGTTAGCGGATAGTGGGGCGAGTGTAGCGGAAATTGGCTATTTTTCATTTATGACCACCTTGCCGTGGACATTGAAATTCATCAATGGATTTATTATAGATCGATTTGTCTATCTACCAATGGGGCGCAGACGGGCTTGGTTGCTTGTAGCATTTATATTTATTATCCTTACCATTTTAGCCTGTGCGGTTATTTCACCAAGCCCTCAAGAACTCAGCTTAATTGCCAGTTTTTCCTTAGTAGTCATGCTTTTTACTGCCTTTCAAGATACCGCAATAGATGCAATGGCTGCCGATCTTGTACAAGAAGACGAACTGTCTTTTGCCAATGGATTGATGTTTGGTGGTCAAATTATAGGCGTGGCAAGCGGCACGGCTTTGATAGGCTACCTTATTTCAACCTATAGTTTTTCGTCCTCCATGTTTGTATTGGCGGCTGTTGTTGGTTTAGCATTCATAGTGATGCTATTCGTTCGGGAGCGGCCAAATGAAAAATTGCTTCCATGGTTAGCTGGTGAAGCATCAGTACAAGCAAAAAGTCTGCAAATCAATGACATGAAAGAGATTGTGCTAACGGCTGGAAAGTCCATGCTCAATATCCCAAGTTTGAAACTGGTTGCTATTCTGTTTTTGATTTCTCTGAATTACGGTATTTACCTCAATATTTTCCCAAAACTATCCACCGATTTAGCCGAATTAAACACCGCTAGCATCTCCTATATCGGTGGCATAGCAAGTTTAGTTGCGGGCTTTGTGTGCATTTTCATGGTCGGAACACTCGGCAGTAAGTTTGGGCGAAAGCAGATTATCGTACTGCTCTTACTGATTCAATGCGCTATGATAGGAGTGGGGATGTTCTTTCAGGAGTCTTGGGGTCAGTTAGGCTTTTTATATACGATAGCGATTTTGGCTGCTTCTACCAGATATGGTTTATTGACCCTCATCGCTGCGATAGCCATGAGCCTATGTAATCTTCGGGTGAGTGCCACACAATTTACGCTCTATTTGGCGTTCACCAATTTAGGTATGGCCGTGGCGGCAAGTATCGTTGGGAGCATCGACCAAATGGGTGGATTTGTAGCTTCTTTTCTTGCTTATGGTGGCATTGCCATCGTGGCTTTGATGATTGCATTTACTTTGAAGGTGGAGTGAGTTTTGCTGGAAACTAAAAAAAGCCCCGACAAGTGAATGCCGAGGCTCTATTTAAAACGTTTATAATTCAATACCTTGAATTTCGCTAACTAAAGCATTGCGGTCGCTTTCTAGCAGTTGCATCAGGTCGAATACTTTGTCGCTGAAACCTGCTAGTGCGAATACTTTTTGTGATGGAAATTGCAAACTACCATAACCTTGCAAATCAAACGAATAGATGTAAGGATTTGCATTGTAGCGACTTTTGTACTTGTCAAAAGTGCTAGTAGGCGTGTGGTGTCCCATCCAAGCTTGCATATCCGATAGGATAATGATGCGATCGTAGGCTTTGTTTGCTTTTTCAAAAATCGCATGTAAGTTTGTTCCACAAGCACGCGCATTTTTCACTAAATCACTCGCAATACTCATTGCTGCATTACCGTAGTAAGGCTTCACATAAGCAGCGCGATTGGAGAAGCGCATCAAGTCAGCATCATTACTTTTGTAAAGCATTGCCGCAAAAATAGATCCGATTTCGATAGGCGATTTTTGACCCTTGCGAACTGATTGCATAGAGCCAGAGTCGTCTAACACGACTAGGGTTTTGCCTTCGAATATAGGTACATTGCTCAATGCTTTTTCTAGTGCAGTATGTAATGCTTTTTCGATTTTACGCGCTTGCTTTCCTGTCAATTCCGCTTCTTTGATCGCATCGAGTGCCGATAAGAAACGGAATGGTAATACCTTGCTTCGCTTGATGCGTTGAGCATCTTGCAGCGTACGCAAGGCAACATCCAAACTAGCTGGAGCTTGTTGTGCAATATTACGTAGGTTACGAAGCAGTGCGAAATAGCCCAATTTGTTGCTCGCAATCAAGTCCGCCCAAGCGGTCTCTTTCAGGTCTGCTTTTTGTGCTGCTGTTTCTGCTTGCTGTCCTGCTTTGCTCAATTTTGCTTCCCAAGTGCCAGTCGATTTCAACTTACCATCTACCAAATCTTGTAATGCTTTTGCATTTCGAGTAGTTGGCATAGGGTGCACCAAGTTCACTAAGTCAATCAGCTTCACCGCACGATTTTCACCGCGATACTTTGCTAATTGGTAGGCATCAAACTGATCGAAGGAGCGCGCAAAGCCTTTTTTCATCGCATTCGGTAGTGTTTTCCCACCTTTTGCGAAGTAGTAGGCTGCTATTTCGAGCATATCATCAGGACGTGCTACTACTTTCGTATAGAAATCCTTTGCCCATTCTTTTCCAGAAACATAGGCTGCCAATTCGACTGCCAATACATGCGTAATCGACCGCATATTGTATTGCTTACGCGCATAAATTGCTGCTTTTGCTGCAAATTTTGCATCTACTTCTGGAAGTAATTTTATCAATTCCTGAAAGCTACCCTTCGCAGAACGATAAAATTGATCTTGTGCGAAAGACGTGATTAGCAAAGTCGCCAATTGCATCTCAGCCGTTTGCTTATATGCTTGACCACCTGCTCGGTTCACCGTCTTTGCCTTTCGCATTGCCTTTCTTAAGTTGAAAAGTGCCATGGTTTGTTAATTTGGTTTAGTGTTCAATTTACAATCTATCTACGAGTAGCAGAAAGATCTATTTGAAACAAAAATTGTACTGCCGACGGGACTCGAACCCGCAATTTCCGCCTTGAAAGGACGGGGGCTTTAACCATTTCGCCTACAGCAGCTACTTATATCAATCCCAACAGTATTTACTATTGGAATTAGTATTCTAGTGGCAACATGGGAATCGAACCCGACCCTTTGGTGCTTCAAACCAACGCTCTCACCTAGTGAGCTATATTGCCATAAAAATTTGTCCTAATGAATGGACTCGAACCACTAACCTTCCGCGTATCAGGCGGATGCGCTGACCAATTGCGCCACATCAGGGAAATAGTAGTACTGGAGAGACTCGAACTCCCGATCTTCGCCATGTAAGGGCGGTGCATTTGCCACTATGCTACAGTACTGTATTTTATTATGGAGGACATGGAAGGATTCGAACCTTCGATTAGAGGGTTTGCAAGCCTCTCCCTTAAGCCACTTGGGTACATGTCCAGTAGTCGCGCAGACGAGATTTGAACTCGTAGCTTCTGGCTTATGAGACCAGTGTGTTACCCTTACACCACCGCGCAATTTATTTGGTATTTGAGATTAAAAGAGAAATTCTATTATTCTCCTCTTTGCAGTCCTACTAGGAATCGAACCTTAGACCACAATGTTCAAAGCATTGTATGCTTGCCATTACACCATAGGACTGTGTAAAGGCAAATCAAATTAATAAATCAGCCATTTTACGCTGTTCTTTTTCCCTCTAATAAATCTT
>CALGLY010000706.1 GCA_937959095.1 uncultured Saprospiraceae bacterium | reverse complement strand
TATTTAGGGTTTCCGCAAACAAAAATACGGGTTTAGCTTACTTAAGTTTATCAATTGCGGAAGCCCACATGAAAGCATTGATATGAAAAGAAGATTAAGTCTAAACACAATTGTCGTATTGTTTTTACAAATTGGTAATTTATTGGCACAGACACCTGAAACAGTTTTTGAATTTTCTTGCCCAACGTCTCAGGCTAATGCAGCCCTTTTAGTTGAGGATAAAAACTACGCAAAACAGAGCGAGGCATTTGAACAATTTTATCAAGTCTACGCCCAAACACCTCCTGCTCGAAGAGCAAAGAGTAGTGCTGTATACACCATCCCCACCGTTGTACATATCGTTCATAGCTGTGCTAATCTAGGAACAGTTAATAATCCAAGTGATGAACAGATAAGAACTATTATGGACGAGGTGAATCAACGATTACGCCAAACACATGCAACTGCAAATACATATAGCAATCCTAGTTATGGTGTAGATGCAGAAATAGAACTCTGCTTAGCAAATGTAGATCCAGATGGTAATTACACTACAGGAATTATGCATCATGCAGATGGTGAAAATCACATTGGCAATTTCTACCAACTCCGTAATGCTTATGTTGCAAACTATCGCTGGGATATAACGAAGTACTATAATATTTTCATTGCTACCAATCTGACAGATGCATCGGGTGTATTTGTAGGCGGTAGTGGTGCAGATTTTGTCATTATAGATGCTGCTGGCTTTACTCCAGGGCTGATTTTACATGAAACAGGACATTATTTTTCATTGCGACATACCTTCCAAAGTGGTTGTGGGAATAGCAACTGCCTTGCCAGTGGAGATTTCGTATGTGATACGCCTCCCAAAAGTGGGACAGGTTACTCAGGCGGAACATGCGGTGCTCCTGCAAATAGCTGTTCCGATGATGAAAACGATACGGCAACTTACAACCCATATCGTCCGACAAGCATAGGAGGCATGGGTGACCAAGATGATATGTTTGAAAATTATATGGACTATACAAGTGATTGTTGGGATGCCTTCACAGAAGGACAAAAAGTAAGAATGCATGCTAATATTGAAGCAAGCAGAATGTCTCAAGTAGCATACGCTGCTATAGCTTGCGGAACAGTTTCCTCGCCTAGTCATGATGTAGCGGTAGTGAGAGTAACTACAAATCTTACAAATTGTGCGGGTACATTTACGCCTAGTGTAGAATTTCAGAATAATGGCACAAGTAATTTGACTAGTACTACTATTCGAGTGACGAATGCAAATACGACTAAAACGCTAAACTGGACGGGCAATCTTGCACCAGGTGCAAGTACTTCTGTAGGGCTTTCTAGCATAGGTTTAGTAGCTGGTATTAATACGGTAACTGCTACAGCATCTTCTCCAAATGGAACTTCTGACGGCTTTGATGGTAATAATTCGGCTTGCTCAACAATAGCTTTTCCTTCTGCTACAGGCTTGGATTTACCTTTCGAAGATGATTTTAATGCTTGTGCGCCCAATCCCTATTATTATTATGAAAATGATGATGAAGTAAATTGGTCAATTTCGAACTATAGCAATCCTTCAGGCTTATCCGATTGCCAAGACTGCTTTGCACGGGTATTAGGCTTTGCCACACCTGCTGGACAAGCACAATTCTGTTTGCCTAAATTTGATTTTAGTACCGCATCAGCACCGAAAATTCAATTTAACCTTGGACATATTCCTCGCTATACATTCATCACGAATACACTGCGAATGAAGGTGTCGAGTGACTGTGGCGCAGCTACTACCGTTTGGGAAGTATCTGCCTTAGAATTAGCTACAAATGCATCAGGCGATTATAGCAATGGTGTTTATATGTATCCTAATTGCTCTGAAATGCTAAGTTTTGAGGCAGATTTATCGGAGTTTGCTAATTCTACAAATGTAGAAATCTGTTTTGAAGCCGATGGAAGATGGTACAGCCCGCTTGTGATAGATGACATCAAAGTAGATGATCTTGCGACAAAGAAATTAGCCCTCAAGACAATGTTATCTGGACCATATGACACCAACACTGGCTTGATGGATGCACAACTTCGCACACTGAATAATTTTCCGCTTAGCGAGCCTTATTCCAAGATGGGATATAAATTTGAAGGAAATGGCGGTGGCGAAACCATAGACCAAAGTGTTCTTTATCCGAATGATGAAAATGCTATCGTTGATTGGATTATAGTAGAGATTCGTGATGCCAATACCCCTACCACTATTGTCAGCTCTCGTGCTGCTCTCCTCCAAAGTGATGGTGATATAGTGGACACAGACGGTATATCGGCACTAGATATAACTAATGTAGTAAGTGGTAACTATTATATTGCTATTCGACATCGAAATCATTTAGGAGCGATGTCTTTAGTGACTATTAATTAGCAGTTTTAAATGGTTGAAAGAGAAAACAATTCGGTTTTCTCTTTCGCTTTTTGAAAGCTTTGTATTTCTTTGTCAAAATTTCGTTCTATGAGGTAGAACCCAAAATTTTAAGCAATGAAAATACACATCATCGGCGGTGGAATTATTGGTCTATGTTCGGCTTGGTATTTGCGCCAGGCAGGATTTGATATTGTAATTATTGATAAATCAGATTTGACAGAAGGTTGTTCCTATGGCAATGCAGGCATGATTGTTCCTAGTCACTTCATGCCCTTAGCCAGTCCTGGTGTTATTGCAAAAGGAATGCGCTGGCTCTTCGATGCAAAAAGTCCTTTCTTCATTAAGCC
Source organism: uncultured Saprospiraceae bacterium (assembly GCA_937959095.1). Lineage (GTDB taxonomy): Bacteria > Bacteroidota > Bacteroidia > Chitinophagales > Saprospiraceae > JAAUTG01. Next base: position 561 of record CALGLY010000706.1, on the reverse strand, counting down.
ACGCCTCAACATGGAACTGCTGCAATGGCTATGGCAATTTTATAGAGCCTGTTCGCCTAAAAATGTAGCACAAGCCATTCCTATCATTTATGCATACAATGAGTGGAGCAAAGCTTTATATAAAGAATTTGCACAGCTAGAAGGCTTTCAATTTTGCTTTGAAGAGAAAGGCTTGTTGATGCTATCGCGCACTCCAAAAGCACATAAAGAAGAAGTAGAACTCGCCGAAAAAGCACACAAACTTGGCATGGAAACGCAAATCCTATCTGCTAGCGAAGCGGAAGTCCTAGAAGGCGTGCGACTAGATGTAGCAGGAGCGGTCTTTTATCCGAATGATGCCCACCTCTACCCTAACCTATTCATGCAACAACTCATTCAGCAACTACAAGCACAAGGTGTAGAATTCCGAACTGGAAAAGCTGTAGTAGATTTTGAAAGTCAGAAAGAGAAAATTAGCCATATCGTGCTAGAAGATGGCGAGAAGATAGTAACGGAACACGTACTAATAGCAGCGGGAAGTTGGTCTGCAAAGGTCTTACAGAAGCTAGGCTTAAACCTTTT
>CALGLY010000705.1 GCA_937959095.1 uncultured Saprospiraceae bacterium | reverse complement strand
ATGATGCCCTCTGAAATCGCCTTGAAAACTGAAGCCAGCAATGTCTTCTGTGCAAGTCGCGTCGTTTGGAATACCATTATTATTGACGAGCATCATCCAGGGTTTGCTGTCGCGCACACCTGATAGCATGATTTTACCATTGGGAAATTCAGAGATGTTTTTTATTAAACCGACTACAGGATAATTAAGATTAACAAATACTTCATTCCCGAAAGCATCCAGTTTTGTGAGATGCATTTCTTGTCGATACGTGCCTTCTTCTATATTATTACTGCCATTGAAGAGGGTGGAAGCAGCCGCATATTCGCGCTTAAAACCTGCTAGCAACCAACCACCATCTGCGGCAGAAGTTGCAGCACTCAATGCAAGCTGTAGTCCTCCGAAAGAACTTTGATATTCCTTGAAATTATAATTTGGAAACCAATTATAGCGATCATCCTGCACATAACTGGTACTTTGAGGGGTTTGGTAGCCTGTAAAACTGAATTTGAAAATATTGGAATTTTTACCCGCTACAAAGGTAAAACCATCAACTCTGCGAAAGTAAAAATCTTCTCCTCCGCTTACTTGAGTACCTGCACCATTTAAGCGAAAGGTGTATTCGTAATCAGCATAGTAGTTTGAGCCTACAGATACATTGAATAGTACGCCGCCATCATTAGTCGACAATAACATACGTATGCCTGTCGCCATACGAGTAGAGGAGGTACTTGTGACAGGAACTTCCAGTTGATGTATCCATTCTACAGCACCATTGCTTCCATTTAATCGGTAGGTAGAGACTTGGCTCGGAACGCTCTGGTCATAGGATCCTAAAAAGATTGTTCCATTTTCATTCTCTATACTATTCGCGGATAGGTTTTCTATGTTATTACCTGAAAAATTGCGTGTCCAAAGCACTTGTCCGTTGGGTCGAATTTTCTGTGCGCGTGCGCCATTTACTTGTTTTCCGAATCGGATAAAATTACCATCCTTCAGACGCAGATAGTGATTGTCACTAGTATCAAATTGGACGATTTGGCGGCTAAGTTCGTTGCCATTTGCATCTACATCGAGTTGGAGATAAAAGCGGGTGTCTTCTTCGGTTCGTTCGGCATACATTCGATAGCCATTGCTCGTTTTTTCGATGTCTGTGCTACAGAAGCCTGCTAATTCAGGGGCTTCATATTGTTTGAAAAAGTACTGTGCCGAAATAGGAGATGCTAGGAAAAGGCTTCCCAATATCATAAAGATAAGGAGTGTACTGAATTTGTTCATGTTCATATTTTAAAAACAGGGATAAAAAAGGATGAACAAATATATAGCTTTCTTTATTGCGAAGCCTGGCAATAAGAGGAGACGAAATGACGTATTTTGACTTGAATTGTTAAAATGACATTGAAATTATTTTTATCAAAAATTACTCCACCAAATGACTCATAAATTCCGCATCATCATCTACAATCAAGTCGTCTTGTCTACGGATACAAATACCACAAGCTTCATTCGACCAATAGACACTAGGCTGATAAATATCGCCATCTTCATCGGTATTAAAGGTAGCGAGTTCTTGATAGACACTTGCGAAATGCCCGAAGTCGCCTTCGGTTTCAGAGGCAGGCGTAGAATTGCCTGTGAAAATCTGTACATTTTCGCCCACGCGTCCGAAAAGCGGCTTTTTTGCATAGCGCAAATCAGGGAAATCCTTCGCGCTAAAACTTGCTTTCAGGATATTGGAATCATTAGGATGAAGTTCGTGCAAATATTTCAAAATTCCTTTCGATTGTAACAACATCGAGCAGGCAGGATTGAGGACGATAGCCAAATCATTTTTAACAATTTTGGTCAAAAGGCGCATCAATTCAGGTTCATCGTAGGCGATAAATTCCCAGGGAATCATCTTGAATACAAAGCCATATTGCAGATAATTGTCTTGAGATAATTCTACAAAAATGCCTTCCTCTTCCGAAAATATCACATGCTCCAAGCGCATAACATGGACTTCTTCAAAACCCGCTTTTCGTGCCGCTGTCGCCACTACTTCGGTATTGATTTGGTCTTCCTCATGTCCCATATGTGTAAGTAGCAAATTAGGATGCTTTTCAGGATGGCGATTCAATATATTTTTGAAAGATGCGGTCAATTGTGGAATCAACTGATTGAAATTACGAAATTTTCGATTCTTGCTCGTTTGTTTATCTTGCACATAAGCCGTTTCAGGCATCAAGGAGCAAGTATCTGCATTAAATTCGATGAGTTTCAGCGGCATATTATCCAGCCCACCCGCAAAATCGAAGCGACCTAATAAATGGAGTGGCACTTCATGCTCTATGGAGTAAGCTACTAATTCTCTCGCATTTTCAGGGATACCGACTTCTTCCCAAAGTCCTTTTTGGGCTACGTGTTTTGCAGCCGTTACCAACTGCCGATATAGTTTAGCAGAAGCCTCTTTATAGGCTTCCAATTCTGCTTTGAAGAGGACGACCGCCTCATTCGTGAAGTAGTCTTCATTGTCTTCTTCTAAGAAAAAAGATAAGCCTTGCTTTTTTAGAAACTTCTCGGAAGGAAGGTCTACATATTCTAATCTATCGTCGAACATATT
>CALGLY010000704.1 GCA_937959095.1 uncultured Saprospiraceae bacterium | reverse complement strand
GAACCATATAAGGCATATAAGAAGGATAAATCGCAAAGCGATTTTAAATTAAAAACTTAAATGTCCTTATATGCCTTATATGCCTTATATGGTTCAACTAAAACCAAAAAAGCCGAAGACCTTTCGATCTTCGACTTTTATATTTTGAAAACATTTCCTAGTCAATAAGCTTAGGAAAGTTTTTGTTTCACTTCTTTTATTTCGTAAGCTTCGATAACATCGCCTACTTTAATATCATTGAAGTTTTCGATATTCAAACCACATTCCATTCCAGTCTTCGCTTCTTTTACATCGTCTTTAAAGCGTTTCAAGGATGCAATCTTACCGACTACATTCTCTCTAGTAGGATAAACTACGATACCATTCCGTATGATACGAACATGACTCGCTCTCGTGATTTTACCATCCTGTACATAGCAACCCGCAATAGTTCCCACTTTACTAATCTTGTAGGTTTCGCGAATTTCTACATTGGCAGTAATTACTTCCTCCTTCGTAGGTTCTAGCAAGCCTTCTATCGCAAGCTTGATTTCCTCGATTGCTTCGTAGATAATCGAGTACATCTTCACCTCTACGCCTTCCTTCTCGGCAAGTTTACGCGCACCAAGCGATGGACGAACTTGGAAACCAATGATGATGGCATCGGAAGCAGAGGCTAATAATACATCGGATTCGATGATTTGACCTACTGCCTTGTGGATAACATTTACTTGTACGGATTCGATAGATAGCTTGATTAAGGAATCGGATAGGGCTTCAATAGAGCCATCCACATCACCTTTCACAATCAAGTTCAACTCCTTAAAGCTACCCAATGCTAAACGACGACCGATTTCATCTAAACTGATACGTTTCGTCGCTCTATTGACCTGCTCTCGGTTGATGCGTTCCCGCTTGGTTGCCACTTGGCGTGCTTCGGTTTCGCTATCCATTTCCTTGAAGCGTTCTCCTGCTTGTGGCGCACCATTTAGTCCGAGTATCAGCACGGGCTTGGATGGTCCAGCTTCTTTTATGCGTTTTCCATGTTCATTAAACATGGCTTTCACTTTTCCTGAATATTCGCCTGCTACAATGGCATCTCCAATGCGGAGCGTACCTGCTTGTATCAAACTCTTCGTGACATAACCACGTCCTTTATCAAGCGATGCCTCTAAGATAGCACCCACTGACTTCTTATCTGGATTAGCTTTCAACTCTAACATTTCTGCTTCGAGGAGTACTTTTTCCAGTAATTCGTCAATACCTGTTCCCATCTTAGCCGAAATATCCTGCGATTGGTATTTTCCACCCCATTCTTCTACTTGTAGGTTCATACCTGCAAGTTCCGTCTTAATTCTATCAGGATTTGCACCGTCTTTATCTATCTTATTGATGGCAAAAACGATAGGTACACCCGCTGCTTGTGCGTGACTGATTGCTTCTTTCGTTTGTGGCATCACATTATCATCGGCTGCTACTATGATGATGGCAATATCCGTTACTTTCGCACCACGCGCACGCATAGCCGTAAAGGCTTCGTGACCTGGTGTATCTAAGAACGTGATACTCTGACCATTTACTTCTACTTCATAGGCACCAATGTGCTGCGTGATTCCCCCAGCCTCACCGTCTGCAACTTTTGCATTTCGGATATAATCCAGTAAAGAAGTCTTACCATGATCTACGTGACCCATCACTGTCACGATAGGTGAGCGTGGCTTCAAGTCTGCTGGATCATCTATTACTTCCTCTACTTCATCGTCTACTTGCTCTTCTACACTAATAAATTCAACTTCATGGTTAAATTCAGTAGCCACCAATTCAATCACTTCTGCATCTAGTCGCTGATTGATAGAAACGATAACGCCCATATTCATACAAGCCATTATCACTTCCGAAACGCCTACATCCATGACACTTGCAAGTTCAGAAACAGAGATAAACTCCGTAACCTGCAACTTGCCCGTCTCCTTCTGTTGTTCTATAATCTCTTGACGTTCGCGTTGGCGTTCTCTACTTTCTCGGCGTAGCTTTTGGCGCTTTTTCTTTCCTCCTCCGGAAATACGCGCCATAGTAGCCTTGATCTTATCCTCAATTTCCTTTGCTGAAACTTCTTTTGGTTCGTCTCTTCTACCTCTATTGTCTCTGCCGCCGCCGCGTCTATCATCTCTTCTACCTGCTGGACCGCGTCTAGGACCACCGCCACCTGTGCGTGGGCCACCACCGCCAGTTCTAGGACCGCCGCCACCTGTGCGTGGGCCGCCACCGCCAGTTCTAGGACCACCACCTGTGCGTGGGCCACCACCACCACCAGTTCTAGGACCGCCACCGCCGGTTGATCTTTGACCACCTCTATTATCACCACCTGTGCGTGGGCCACCGCCGCCAGTTCTTTGACCGCCTCTATTATCACCGCCTCGGTTATCGCCACCTTCTACTCGTCTGCCATCAGCAGATACTTTTCGACGTGTCCGTTTGCGTTTCTTCTTTTCTTCACCTGCTTTCTTAGGGTCTGTTTTCTTCTTCGGACGGGAAAGCTTATTGATGTCAATCTTCCCTTTTATCTTCAAGCCGCGCAACTCAGGAGCTTTATGCTGTACCATATCATCACCTGGTGCTGCTGTTTTTGTAGCAGCAGGTTGAGTAGTATCTGATATTGCTTCGCTCTTCACCTCTTTCTTCGCCATAGGTATTGGCGCTGGCGCTGGCGTTTCCTTCTTCGGTTTCGCTTCCACTTTTGGTGGACTCACCTTTTTCTCTGGTTTTCGTTCTTGTGTTTTCGGCTTTGCTGGCACTTCTTTCTTCACCTCTTTCTTAGCCGTAGGAACTGGTGCTGGCACTTCCACTTTTGGTTTCACTTCCACTTTTGGTGGAGCTACTTCCTCTTTCTTCTTCGCCACAGCAGGTTTAGGTGCAGGAGGAACAGGAGTTTCCTTCTTTGCTTTAGGCGATAGATCAATAGTGCCTAATACATTGGGCTTAGATAGCTTCGGTGTATTACTCTCTGCCTTAATAATTGGTTTATCCAATTTTACGGCAGGTGTAGTTTCCTTTAAATTGATAGTAGGCTTCGGCAAAACAGGCTCTGTAACCTCTGGAGCAGGCACAGTAGGAGCAGGGGTCTTGGCAACAAGTGCCTCGGCTTCCTTTTTAGGTGGAGTTCGTCCTATCTTAATTTGGTTTGCTTTTTCTTTAATAGCAATAGACTTTTGGAACTCTTTCTGGAGCATCAACTCCATTTTATCGGAAATCTTGGCTGTTGGTTTGTTTTCTATTTCAAACTCATTAGCCTTTAGAAAGTCTACAATTGTAGACGTTCCGACATTTAATTCCTTTGCTACCTTAATTAAACGTTTTGCCATTCTTTTATTTTACCTCCTAGATGAGCGCAACGTCATATAGGATAGGCAAAAGCTTCCAAATTATTGATTGGTCACATAATGTAATGATTCTTTATTTAAGTTAAAAAAATCCAAAGCTCCTGCCGTTTAGTTTATTTTGGTGCAAATGTATAAAGTTAATCTGTAATTAAACCGTTTGAAAGCTATTAAAAGTCACTCTAAGCCAATTTATTAGTCTTTTGAGCTTGTAAATTTCTATTTATGGCGACTTTTTGCTGCTTTTGGCACATTTGCACCCCCATCCAACACTAATTAAATAGGAAGAGTTCCTGAAAATTGAAATTTTTTCAAAAAAAAGAAAGCCCGAAAGGAATAATCCTTCGAACTTTCCTAAAGCTTATGTTCTTGAACATTTTGACGTAAGTTTTCCGCAAAATGTTCTACATTTTTTGCGTTTATTTCTAATACACTAGAAAAAAAACTATTTTTTTTAATGGAAGTGTATTAGGTTTCTACATAGATCTACTTATTCATAGCCCCCTTGATAAGCCCGATAACAGCCATTACGATGCCACCACCTACGCCGCCACTTGCTACGCTACTAAGAATACCCATCATATCCATACTGCCAGCACCTGCCATATCCATTCCAAGTAGCCCTAGTGCTTGTCCTCCAATGCCACCGCCAAGAATGCCAGCGATAGAGTTTCCGATTGTTCCTAATGAACTACCTTTCATTAATGAGCCTGCAACATTTCCGCCAACAGCTCCGCTAATAAGCTGAATAATTAATGGTAACATAATTTCAAAGTTTTGTTTTGATTAAAAATTGTAAACCTGATGATAAGCCGAATATATTTGGTTAACATCATCAAACGATTAAGAATTCGGAATAATATTAGTGATTAAAATTTAATAACCAAAAAAAATTTGTTTTTTTTATCAATTATTGAATAATATAGAAATAAAACCTTATCGAAGTAACTTGTTTATTTGGTTTCTTCAATAATTTTTGCAACACTGTTGCAGGGATTTTCACCTATTTTTGTGTCACTAGGAATTTTTCATCCGATTACACACAACAAAGACACATGAAGAAGCAAATCATATTTCTACTACTCTTTCTTCCTTTTACAACTTTTGGACAATTATTGCGCGGTGCAGTACTAGATGATGATGGCACAGACCTCTTGGGAGCTAATGTACAATGGGTTGGTACAGGAAATGGTACAAGTACCGATGAATTGGGAATGTTTGAAATAAATATGGAAGGAGTAGAGGATAAGCGATTGGTGGTGAGTTATGTAGGTTATGCTTCCGATACTATATTAATAGCAGAACAAAGTATGATTGTAGTGTCGATGAGTACTACTGCCAATCTGGAAACAGTAGAAGTAACCGCTCGGGAGCGTGGCTCGAATATTTCTTCCTTGAATCCGATAAAGACAGAAACCCTCAATCAGACTGAACTTGGAAAGGCTGCTTGCTGCGATTTGGCAGGTTGTTTTGAGACGCAAGCAAGCGTGAAAGCAACGACCACCAACATCGTCACCAACTCTAAAGAACTCCGTATCTTAGGACTTTCGGGAGTCTATAATCAGGTTTTGATAGATGGCTTGCCAATGATTCAAGGTTCTAGTTATACGTATGGCGTGAGTACGTATCCAGGGACTCTAGTCGATAAAATTCATATTTCGAAAGGCGCGAATTCGGTGGTGCAAGGTTTTGAAAGCATTGCAGGACAAATAAATGTGGAATTGCGTGAACCTGCTAATAATGATAAGTTGCTACTAAATATATATGCGAATAGTTTTTTAGAGAAGCAATTCAATCTTAATTATACCAAAAAATGGAATAAGTGGAG
>CALGLY010000703.1 GCA_937959095.1 uncultured Saprospiraceae bacterium | reverse complement strand
AAAATTGAAAATTAAAAATGGAGAATTAGGCACTTTATAAGTTAGCCATTTTTTAAAAAAGGCAATTGTACAAAACACGCAATAGTTGAAAGAAGAATAAAACCACTATCAATTTTCCATTTTTAATTATCAATTCTCCATTGTCAATTTACTAAACCACATACATGAAAATTGGAATTATCAGAGAGGGCAAAACACCGCCCGATTCACGCGTACCACTCACTCCTACACAATGCAAGCAAGTACAAGCCCATGCAGAATTAGTCATTCAACGCTCCATCAATCGTTGCTACAAGGATGAAGAATATGTAGCCCAAAACATCCCTTTAACCTACGATATTTCGGATTGTGATGTTCTCATGGGGGTTAAAGAAGTCCCAATCGAGCAGCTTATTCCGAATAAAACCTACTTTTTCTTTTCGCATACCATCAAGAAACAAGTCTACAACCGAAAATTGCTACAAACAATACTACAGAAAAATATTCGCCTACTTGATTATGAAGTATTGACGAATGAGCGCGGTCAACGCCTTATTGCTTTTGGCAAGTTTGCAGGTATGGTAGGCGCACATAATGCCCTATGGACGTACGCACAACGCACAGGTGCATTCGAGCTAAAGCGGATGAAAGACTGTTTCGATTATGCAGAAGCCACCGCAGCTTATAAAGAAATAAGTTGGCCAGCCGTTAAAATTGTACTCACAGGCACAGGGCGAGTAGGACAAGGCGCAGCACAAGTCCTAGAAGATATGGGTATTCGGCGAGTGAATCCAGAAGAGTTCTTGAAGCAGGACTTTGAGGAGGCTGTTTTTACGCAACTTACTGCGCAACACTATGTAGCACGTAAGAATGGAGAAGCATTTGAAAATAAAGAATTCTATACTACTCCTACTGACTTTGAAAATGCCTTTTTGCCTTATACAAAGGTGAGCGACATCATGATAAATGGGATTTATTGGGACAATGCCGCGCCTGCTTTCTTCTCGAAAGAAGATATGCAAAGCGATGATTTCAACATAAAAGTCATTGCAGATGTCACTTGTGATATTGCACCTATTTCCTCTATTCCCTCTACACTAGATGCCTCTACTATAGCCGACCCTGTGTTTGGATACAATCTTGCTACAGGTGAAAAAGATACGCCTTATCGAGCAACGGGCATAGATATGATGACGATAGATAATCTACCAAATGAGCTGCCGCGTGATGCTTCCTTTGCATTCGGCGAGCAGTTTTTGGAGCATATTTTACCTGAATTATTAAAAGAACATAGTGACGTAATAGAACGTGCCACCGTTACTGAAAATGGACAACTCGGCAAACATTTTGCCTATTTGGAAGACTATGTGAACGAAATAGCATAAAATACTCGTTGATGTTGATATAAGACTAATTTTGAACCTGCCTTTGCCTACTTGTAGCAGACAAGTCGGCAAAGGTAGGTTCAAATAAATAATCAAAATTTACCAAATGGAATTCTTAGATAAAAGAGTACTCATCACAGGTGGTTCGCGCGGAATAGGACGCGCTACTGCTATTGCTTTTGCCAATCAAGGCGCACAGGTTGCTATCAATTTTGTCCGCAATCGACGTGCTGCCGAACGTACTATAGAAAGCCTCAAAGGAGCAGAACACCTTGCCGTGAAAGCCGACATTTCCTTACCCAACTCCGCCGAAAGCCTCGTCCAAACCGTCGTTGAAGCCTTTGGTGGTATTGATATTGTCATAAATAATGCTGGTGTTTATGTCCCGCATCCTGTGGATGAAAGCACCTACGAACAATGGCAAGCCGCTTGGCGACAGACCCTCCGCATCAATCTGTTGGGTGCAGCAAATGTGAGTTTTTGTGCCGCCCAACAAATGATTCAACAAGGTGGTGGGCGCATTGTGAATGTATCATCGAGAGGTGCATTTCGGGGCGAACCACAGCATCCTGCCTATGGTGCAAGTAAAGCAGGTTTGAATGCCATGAGTCAATCTATGGCACAAGCCTTGGCGAAGTATAATATTTTCATCGGTGTCGTTGCACCAGGCTTTGTGGAGACCGATATGGCAAAGAAAATCCTAAAAGGCAAAGCTGGAAAAGCGATCAAACAGCAAAGTCCGCTAGGGCGTGTCGCAAAGCCTGAAGAAGTAGCAAAAGCAATTTTGTTCTTGGCTTCAGAAGGAACAGAGTTTATGACAGGTGCTATCTTGGATGTGAATGGGGCTTCTTATTTGCGGTCTTAGATTTGAATCATTCCTAAGAAGGATAAGGAGTTACCTAAACTCTTCTCCACTATTTCCGAAGCGTTCACGCTTTTCCACAATTGCAAGACGTTCATCAATCTGTTTGCCCTAAAAATTCCCTACCTTCGCTCCCCATAACAAAGCACTATTCTATGCGTCGAATTGATTTTTCTACTATTGCTCTCGATAAAAATGCCCTTGATAAATTTCAGTCAAAAGGCGAAACAAAAACTTGGGAAACCTCCGAAAAAATTGAGGTGAAAGACAGCTATGCTGCCGAAGATATTGCGACTGCTGAACACTTGCGCTTTGCCGCAGGACTGCCCCCTTATTTGCGTGGGCCATATAGTTCGATGTATGCCGTGCGTCCTTGGACGATTCGACAATATGCAGGCTTCTCGACCGCAGAAAAGAGTAATGCTTTCTATCGACGTAATCTCGCACAAGGCCAAAAAGGACTTTCGGTGGCTTTCGATTTGGCGACGCATCGCGGCTACGACTCCGATCATGAGCGTGTATCAGGCGATGTCGGGAAAGCAGGAGTAGCAATAGATAGTGTGGAGGATATGAAAATCCTATTCGACCAAATTCCATTGGATAAAATGTCTGTTTCCATGACCATGAACGGGGCGGTGATTCCGATTATGGCCTTCTATATTGTGGCGGCAGAAGAACAAGGCGTACAACCTGACCAATTGAGTGGCACGATTCAAAATGACATTCTCAAGGAGTTCATGGTGCGGAATACCTACATCTATCCGCCCACGCCTTCGATGCGGATTATTTCGGATATTTTTGAATTTACTTCCCAAAAAATGCCACGTTTCAATTCCATCAGCATCAGTGGCTACCATATGCACGAAGCGGGTGCGCCTGCGGATATTGAACTAGCATACACTCTTGCCGATGGCTTGGAATACATCCGTGCAGGAATAAAAGTAGGTTTGCAGATTGATGATTTTGCGCCGCGCTTTTCCTTCTTTTGGGGCATTGGTATGAATCATTTTATGGAAATAGCCAAAATGCGTGCAGCGCGTATGCTTTGGGCGAAAATTGTGAAGGAATTTAATCCTAAAAACGTAAAATCTATGGCTTTGCGGACGCATTGCCAAACTTCGGGTTGGAGTCTCACGGAGCAAGATCCGTTCAATAATATAGCACGTACCTGCATCGAAGCGATGGCGGCTACTTTTGGTGGCACGCAGTCTTTGCACACCAATTCACTGGATGAAGCAATTGCTTTACCAACGGATTTTTCGGCTAAAATAGCGCGGGATACACAGAAGTTTCTACAGCAAGAAACCGAACTCATCAAAGCAGTTGATCCTTGGGCGGGTTCGTATTATGTGGAATCTCTGACGCAGCAACTCGCCGAGCGTGCTTGGGCGCACATCCAAGAAGTAGAGGCATTGGGTGGTATGACAAAGGCAATAGAAGAAGGCTTGCCAAAGCTCCGCATAGAAGAAGCCGCAGCCCGAAAACAAGCCCGCATAGATAGCGGAAAAGATAAAATTGTAGGCGTAAATATTTTCCAGACGGAAGAGGAAGAAGAAATAGATGTGCTAGAAGTGGATAATACTGCCGTGCGCGAAGCTCAACTGAATCGCCTAGAACAAGTAAAAACAAGCCGCGATGAAACTGCCACACAAGCTGCTCTAAAAGCGCTAAGTGAATGTGCTAAAACAGGCGAAGGGAACCTCCTAGCCTATGCGGTAGATGCAGCTCGATTACGCGCTACACTAGGCGAGATTTCGGATGCCATGGAAGAAAGTTTCGGACGCTTCACGCCGACTACACGTACTATTTCAGGCGTTTATTCCAATGAATTGAAACAAGATAAAAGCTTTGCGGAAGCCCTTGCGCTATCCGATAAATTTGCTGGAAGCGAAGGTCGCCGCCCAAGAATTATGGTGGCGAAACTTGGGCAAGATGGACACGATAGAGGCGCGAAAGTCATCGCTACCAGCTTCGCCGATTTAGGTTTTGATGTGGACATTGGACCACTTTTCCAAACCCCGAAAGAAGCTGCCCGACAAGCGGCTGAAAATGATGTCCATATTCTTGGTATTTCTTCTTTAGCAGCAGGGCATAAAACCCTCGTCCCTGAAACGATAGCCGCACTAGAAGCCCTCGGACGCGAAGATATTTTCGTTATCGTTGGTGGCGTGATTCCGCCTAAAGATTATGATTTTCTCTATGCCCAAGGCGTAGCGGGTATTTTTGGGCCTGGTACCAAGATTCCTGTGGCTGCTAAGGCGATTTTGGAGGTTTTAATGGGGTAGGGGTGATTTCCCATAAATTAATATAACTCTATTAGAGTTTGATAATTACGTG
>CALGLY010000702.1 GCA_937959095.1 uncultured Saprospiraceae bacterium | reverse complement strand
AGAGTAGTGGAAAAAGACATACCAATGATTACCCGTCATTTCAATAGTCCCATAACACTAGCGCAAAGATAATGGCATCCCTCCTCTGTAACATCAGGGAAAACCACTATTTTAGGTGTAGTGGTTTTCCGCTAGGTTTTGGATTTCTTATCGCATAAAAAAAGCTCGACGCTACTGATAACAGCAGTGCCAAGCTTATTTATTTAGATTTTCTAGGAATATTGCTTATGCTTATTCTAGTACAAAATATTATCATTGGTATAGTAGAACAAGGTGAATTTTGCATCCATTGGTCGTCCATTTGGAGCAAATGTTTTCACGAATACATCTGTTCCACTTCCGCCAGCACCTTGATTCCAACGCTCAATATTTACATAGGCTTTGTCACTTCCATAAGAACTTGCCATGCCCATTGTAGCTTTAGAAGAAGGCATATTTGGTAAGCTAACTTTGTAGCTACCTGTAGCTAGGCGTGTGATGCGAACATTAGAATTGGTATTGCTGTGCATATACTGCTTAGAAGGCGCATAGCTACTTGAAGTTGGACTATTTGCCCATACATAAGCGCCATAATCTGCATTTTCACTATAGCCACCTTGACCAATCAAGAAGTCACTTAGGTAACTTGCTGTGAATTGTGTATCTGCAAAATTACCGTTCGCATCATAGGTATAGATCGTTGCTGTAAGTCCACCACCACTGATGCCCCAGCTCACTACTTGTGCGCGACGTGCTGCTGCACCATAAGGCGTTACTTGTACATTACCATACTTGCCTGCTACTGCTTGCATACCCCCAAAAGTGATGCGGTATTTGCCTGTTCCTATTTTCGTAAGGTTATTTCGTTGTCCTTTGGAGTTCCATTTATACGTACCACTAAGGTTGCCACTTGAATTTGCCCATTGATAAGCCGAGCTGGAATTTTGTCCACCACCTTTTGCGAAGAAGACTACAAATTTGCCATCTACTGGGCTGCCATTTGGTGCGAATGCTAGGATATTTACTTTTAAATCGCGTCCTGATTGTGTCCAATTTTGAACTTGTACGCTATGTTTGCCTCCATAACCCACTGCATGGAAAACTCCTGCATAATCCGCACCAAGATTTGGGAAGGTAAGTTGCCATTTTCCTTGTGCGGTGCGTCGTCCTGTGATTCTGCCCCCTGCTGAATTGTGTTGATAATCGACATGTGGAGTGCAAGAGGAGCTAGTAGGACTATCGTACCAAGCCCAAGCTCTAGCCGTTACGCCTGCATAAGAAAAAGAATATGTTGCTAAGAAAATTGCTGCTAAGAATACTATTTTAACCGTTTTCATAAGTTCGAGTTTTTAGATTGATTAATTCCATCTTTCAATAGTATAGTGTCCCATGCAGAAAAAATGTCCCGCCCTTTTTGAAAAAAAAATAATGCGATAATATGATAATGCTAGAATGCGATAATGATGTCATGCTATAATGTGGTCATGTTAAGATGTTGTCTCATTGTAGCATTAATAAAGACAGAGCGGATTTTTGACAAAACTGAAGGTCAGAATCGTTCCATCGAGCCCAGTTACATAGAAACTATTGCCTCTGCGCTGAATATTTGGATAGGTTTTTACTTTTCCCTGTTCTTGCCTGCTAAGGCTGTTTTTTACAAAGTCTATTTTGATTTGGCATTTTTTTACTGCTGCATCACTATTGAATAATTGCATGGAAAAGGATACGTCTTTGGTACAATCTTTTTCAAAAGTTCGTTTGCAGACTTCCTTCGCTCCCTTCATGGTATATTGCATTCCATTCAGTCGTGTTTCTACAATAGTAAACTGTAGTTCATAAGGTGCATTTAGCCCTTTCATATTTGCAATGCTTCTAAAGTTGGGGTGAATACTACATTGTGCATTCAGATTTAGTCCTCCAAAGACAAGGAAACTAAGTATCAGGATATGCTTTATGTGTGTTGCAGTCATAAGTCGATGGGTAGAACACGCGAGCTTTGGTAAAGGCTCGCGTGTTGATTATGGTTTCCTTTTTTCTAATTGTTTCAAATCCACAGCTCCTTCTTTGCTTGCAAGCCACGCACATATTGTTGAGCCACCAACTAATATTACAGCGGACAACAAGTCTTCCTCTTTCATATAATACATGAAACTTGCAGAGGCGATTAGAGCAATTAAGCTTGTTACAACTCGGATTCCTGTGCTGATGTGCTGTCCTTTGGTTGCGATTTGCATTCCTATGGCAGTAGCTCCACCAATAAAAAGGACGAGCACAGGGAGATAGAGTTGATTGTCAGCCGATAGTAGATAATTAAGGAGAAATCCAAGTATTGCACCACCTATGCTGCCAATTAAAGCAGTTCTGTAGTCCGTTTCATTTCGTGTGATGGGTGCTTTATTCATAATTTAATGGATTTATCGTTGCCAGAAAATATCGGTTTTGCCATCGCCATTAAAATCCCCGAAACCGAGTTGATTTAAAGGTGCATCGGCTTTGCGGAGTCTAATAAATTGCGAATTAGCAATAGATACATACCCATAATAGCCTTTGTACTTAAAAAAGACATCCATCTTTTTATCACCATTGAAGTCGCCAAATCGAAGCTTATCGGAAGTGAGTCCCGCATGTGCATATCTACTATTCAATGTTTTCCAGGTTGTTTTTCCTGCTGAAGAATAGAGAAATTGCCCATTTTTGGCAGTGAAAATGTCCGTTTTCCCATCGCCATCAAAGTCATGATAGCTATGCAGTGCAACTTCCCAACCTGAACCTACTGGCTGATCTTGCCAAGTGGCTGTACCTCCTGAGGCAATGCGCCATTTAGGTTGTGCTTGTACAGAAGAACATATTCCTACACAAAATAGAAGTACTAGAATGCTTGAAAAAATGTTTGATGTTTTCATTTGATTTGTTTTTTATAAATATTTTTTAAAAGGCTTTAAAAGCCAAAATAATAAGGTGAACTAGTCATTACGCCCAAGTGATTTCGATGCCGAATAGCGACATTATAATTAGCTGCACCCACTACCCCTAAAAAGGTAACGGAACGCAAAAAACCAGGATCAGAAGTTACGAGCCCATCCCGACGAAGTAGTGCGGCACGTCTAGCAACTAGGCTGTAAGGGGAACTAGGTGTTCGTACTTCTACTAATACCCAATCCACTATATCACTATCGTCTGGGATACTACCTACTATAGGAAT
Source organism: uncultured Saprospiraceae bacterium (assembly GCA_937959095.1). Taxonomy (GTDB): domain Bacteria; phylum Bacteroidota; class Bacteroidia; order Chitinophagales; family Saprospiraceae; genus JAAUTG01. Next base: position 546 of record CALGLY010000702.1, on the reverse strand, counting down.
AGTAAGTGTTTCGCCTGCATTTTGAATGCCTGTATAGCCCAAAGCGGTGTAAGGTTCGGTATTTGGTACTAAGCTGTTTTCTGCAAGCTTTGAATTCATTTTGCTTAAAGAGTTATTATAAGCACCTTGCAAAAATACCCTCGTATTCAATAGCAAAGCATCCAAACCCAATGTAATCGTGCCAATGGCATAGCCTATATTTACGCCTAATTCATCCGTGGTCGTATTGTGCATATCTACCCCTCGGCGTGCCCAAAAGCTGCCTGTAGTGTTTATCCACATGGCTAGGTCAGCTTCGTTTAGTCCACTCAATTCTGCATCGAAGTATTGAAAATCTAAACTTACATTGTACGCTGGCCCTGCATTGGTAGGCGTGACTTGATAGTAGCGTGCAATGCTTTGGTCGATAGCTAAGAACTGCGGTATATGTCCTCGACGAATAGTAGTTGCGCCAAGATTGCCTGTCGTAGTAAAGGTCAATCCCATATTCCCTGGATTGTAATTGCTAGGTGCATTCAGCGTCACTTCCTTCACAATTTCGCCGCC
>CALGLY010000701.1 GCA_937959095.1 uncultured Saprospiraceae bacterium | reverse complement strand
TTAAAATGAAAACCCTGAATTCAATGGCCCTTTTTATTTTAATTTACATTTTAATTTTAATTAGCGACTAAATTTAAGAGACCTTCTACAGATGAGACGTTTAGTTTTATATATTTCATTTTTGCTATTTCCGCTTCTAATAACGGCACAAAACGTAGATTTCAAAGCAAGTGCCAATGCTAAAAAGATACTGCTCAATAGCGACTTTGAAGTATCTTTTACCCTAAGTAATGCTCGCGCAGCACGAAGCGATTTCAAATTCCCTAGCTTCCGAGCCTTCAATGTAGTGACTGGCCCCAATGAAATGCAGCGTACCTCCATCACCAATGGAAGTGTTCAATCTACGCTATCCTATAGCTTTGTACTCACGCCACGCAAGCTAGGAAAATACACTATCAATCCTGCTCTCGTAAAAATAGATGGTCAAACTTACAATACCAATGCTCTCATTATAGAGGTAGTAGAAGGAAACAGCAATGATGAAAGAGGAGACAGACCTGAAATCTTCCTAAAAGCCGTCACGCCCGTTCAGCAAATATATGTGGGACAACAAATTCCGCTAGACTACAAAATATTCACTACCAAAAACATCAATAGCTTCAATATCATAACCGAATCCGAGTACCAAGGTTTTTTCGCACAAGAAATGCGCCGTTACTCTAGTAGCGTAGTCAAAGAAATCCTTGGCGATTTACAATACAGTACCAAAATCATGCGCCGCATCGCACTCTTCCCACAGCAAACAGGCAACATGACGATCGACCCGATGAAGATGCAGCTTGGCATTGCTAAAGCAGGCACCCGCAACCCTCGCGACTTCTTCTTCCGCCCCGAAATGCAACGTTTTAATGTTTCTTCTGAACCACTAAAATTAGAAGTATTGCCTTTACCCGAAAATCCGCCAGCCTCTTTCACAGGCGCAGTAGGCGATTACAAAGCCAGTGCCTCTGTCGATCAACGTTCCATAACCACCGACGATGCCTTCACCTTCCGTATCAGCGTAGTAGGTAATGGCGACCTCAAGCGAGTGCAAGCACCACCGCTTCAACTCGATAAAGCCTTTGAACTCTACGAACCACAGGTCGTAGAAGAACGTTCCCAAGAAATAAATGGCGAAATACAAAGCCGCAAAGTCTTTGAATACGTTGCCGTACCAAAAGAAATCGGGCAATTTACAACCCAAGTAGAATTCACCCACTTCAATCCTGATAGTGCACGCTATGTAACGCAACGCGGTGAGAAGTACCTCTTAAATGTCCGCATGGGCAACAATGCGCCACGCAGCATCGAAGAAAGCAAAGAAAAAATAGTAACGGAAGATCAAGAATTGCGTTTTGTCAAGTCAGATACCGATCTACGTAGCAAGCAAGCAAGCTTCTTCGGTTCGCCTCTCTTCTATGGATTGGCAGGACTGCCATTTTTATTCTTATTAGGAGCAATAATAGTGCGCCGCAAGCGTGACGAACAGAATAATATCGACCCACTCGTACTCAAAAATCGTCTAGCACGCAAACTAGCCGACAAGCACTTGAAAGTAGCCAAAGAACACCTCGACAACAATAACAACCGTGCCTTCAACGACGAAATATCTAAAGCCATGCTTGGCTATGTCAATGACAAACTCAATATTCCCAATTCCGAACTCACCAAGCACAATGTCATCGAGCGACTAAAAAGTCTCAAGGCAGATGATACTGAAATCGAGCGATTCATGCGTGTCGTTCGCACTTCCGAAATGGCACTTTTTTCTCGACAAAGCGACGATAATATGCAAACGACTTACGACGATGCAATAGATGTGCTTGTGAAGATAGAGCAACAGATAGAGCAGAATGCTTAGTTGTTGATTTTTGAATTTGAATTTTATCGAAATAAGTATCACTCATTATTTATGGATAAGATACTTTTTTTAACATATTAAACTATTTATTTAGTTAGGAAATAACAATATACTCTTGCCATGAGTGTCTGATTATCAAATTTTTAAAAAATAGTACGCTTTATTTTCAATTGGAAACAATTGAAAAATGAATTAAAAAACCACCTCTACTTTAGAATAACTTGCCCTCATAATTATTTTTTAATCAAAACCATTTTTATGTACACTTTCAAAAATTTGTCTTGTCTTGTCTTGTCTTGTTGACAAGTTGTAGTCAAGAAACCATCGTTCCCAATGAGAAGGAGACTTCCAACACCTTAGAACAGCGTTCTGAGAAACCAGTATTAAGAGACGATGGTATTTATCACTTTACAGGAGAAGAAGCATTCGGCAGTTATATGCAAGAACTTGAATACCTTAGCGAAAAAGAACTTGAAAAAATTACGGAAAATGATAATTTTCAGTCCTTTAAACAAAGTTCTGCATTAAACCGAAATGGAGCTTCCTTAGATCATGCGGCTTTATCAGCTACACTAAATCAAGATGCCGCAATAAGTATAGGGGAGCATATATTCAAACTAAACCCAGCTACAGAGGAAGTTTATGTGATTGATGCCACAGCATCCCCCCGTCTTTTGACGCTAATGTTAAATGCAGATAATACAAGTCGTCTACCCTCCTCTATTCAGGTTTTCAGTTTCGATGATGATGTTTTTGGCGAACTTTCTATTCCTAATATCGGGCATCATGACTTCCCTGTATGGCTTAGATGTGATGCAGCGGATAGTGATGAAGATTTAGAAGACAGTGAATGTCTTGTAGATTTTGGAAATGGAATTAGTTGTAATTTTAAAGGACTAGTAAAAGCTAGATATTTTAAAGGAGGTATATTGTTTAGATTAACTGCAAGATTTGAGCATGGTAATGTCTGTAGATTTGATATTGCTGAAAGCTTTGAAAATACTGATTTCAAACTACATATTGATGCACGTTGGAATAGATGTGGCCAAGTTGGAGAAGAAATGTTTCCTCCTGATATGTCTCCTATTGAAAACTTTGGTAACGAATGGCTGGAACCTTTATATAATAATACACGTAGACTCAAAACCTTTTCTGTTTCTACATTCGCTGAATTCGATTGCGGTGGACAGACTCCTAGTGTAACACCAACAGCCTCCATTTCTTCTTAAACTAAGGTAGAGAATTAATAAATTCAGGAGGCAGTTAGAAACTGCCTCCTGATAAAATTTGATTCCCTAACAAATCATACAGGCGAAGAAAAAAAATTAAAAAAATGAAGACTATTCTTTTCAGACCTATAGTTCTAATGTCCCTCTTCTTGTGTATAGTGACTACAAGCCAAGCACAAGAATGGAGTATAGGAGGAGAACTAGGTGCAACATTACTTAGCTTTTTTCAGTACACGCCAGTCTATCAAGGAGCAGCTTATTTTGATCGTGGCTATACAATTCCTCATAATGAAGGTTGGA
>CALGLY010000700.1 GCA_937959095.1 uncultured Saprospiraceae bacterium | reverse complement strand
GTATAAAGCGTGCTAGAGGTAGTTGGTGTCGAGCCATCTGTAGTGTAGTAAATGTCCGTCGCATTCGTAGAAGTCAGCGTAATTGTTCCCGATCCACTTGGGAAATTGGTGCTCGCTGGCGCGATAGCAACGGTTGGCATTATCGTAGGACAAGCCACCCATGCTGCATCATAACAGCTATCGCCTACTTGGAATAAATCAGCGGTTTGTCCTGCTCCATTACAAGAGAAAATGATATTCGCATCACTTGCTGGAATCGTATAGTCAAACCAGCCATCGGCATCTGCATCCGTCATAGCGACACCGGGCCAAGTGACAGGATTATTCGTACCACCATCGGTATCCCAATAGTAAATATAGGGAGTAGCACAGCCTGCCGCTTGTGCATTCCATTGTATGGTCATCATGGCTGCGGGATTGAACGTATAGGTTTCTGTCGCTACACTCGAATCATTTGTACCATCCGTAGAAATAGCATTTACCGTTACGGCTGCCCCACCTGAAACCGTGAATGGCCCAGTATAAAGCGTGCTAGAAGTAGTCGGTGTCGAGCCATCTGTGGTATAGTAAATATCGGTTGCATTGGTAGAGCCTAGCGTGATTGTGCCAGAGCCACTCGGATAGTTGGTACTTGCTGGCGAAATAACAACAGTAGGCAAACCAAAGTTAGGACAAGTTACCCAGCCACTATCATAGCAACCATCGCCTGTATGCGATAAATCTGCGGTTGCGCCTACGCCATTACAAGAGAAAATGACATTGGTGCTAGAACCCGTAATGGTATATTCGTACCAGCCATCACCATCAGGGTCAGTCATAGCAACACCAGGCCAACTTACAGGATTACTCATAATACCATCTACATCCCAATAGTAAATAGTAGGTGTAGCACAAGCTCCTGCATTCCAATAGAGCGTCATATTTTGTACAGGATCGAAGGTGTAGGTTTCGCTATCTATTGCCGTAAGTGTACCACCGCAATCAGCGATTGCTTGCACATTCACAGGATTCCCTGGTGTGCCGTTTACAGTAAAGAGACCAGTATAAAGCGTGCTAGAAGTAGTTGGTGTCGTACCATCGGTTGTATAATAAATATCGCAAACATTATTGCCTGTGCCTAGTGTAATATCCACTGAGCCAGACGGGTGATTGCTGCTTACAGGAGCGATATTGACTGTTGGCGCGAAAGTCGGACAAGTCGTCCAGCCTGCATCATAGCAAGCATCTCCACAAGCAAATAAGTCGGGAGATTGATTCCCGCCAGCGCAAGTGAAAATGATATTAGCATAAGCAGCATTCAATGTATATTCGTACCAGCCGTCTCCATCGGCATCGGTCATAGCAACACCCGGCCAAGGTGCAGCTTCGGTCATTGCTACACCATTGAGTTCCCATGCATACATATAAGGCGTTGCACATCCTGCTCCTGTTGCATTCCAGTGTACGGTCATTGTCGCCGCACCACCAATTACATATTGTTGTTCTACTATGCTAGAGTTATTGCCGCTGCCATCTTGTGCAAAAGCATAAACCGTAGTGGAACTATTCAGTACAAATGGACTCGTGTAGACTGTCCAATCCGCTAGGTTCGCAGGTGTCGCATTCGGGTCGAAGGTGTAATAAGTGGTGACAGAGCCGCCGCCGCCGACATCAGCCGAAGTGATATTTACTGTTACAGGAGTTGGACTATAGCAATCGGTAGGAGCAACATCTATAGCAATACAAGCTGGGCTAGATACATATTCCATCAATACTACGCCTTCGCTACTTACATTAAAAGTGACCATGCCGCCACTCACGGTAGCGGTCACGCCACTATAATGGTCTTTTACTTGCTCGCCATCTTGGAAACAACCCGATACATCGAAGCTTTGGCTGCCTGCCGATAATCCAATAGCAGCTACGATAATATCGCATATTCCATCATTGGCATTGATGTATTCGCGCTTAAACATATAAGGCGACGCACTGATTTGAGTATGCGAACCTGCACCTACCGCAGGGTGATTGTAACGGAATGTTCCTATTTTTTTCCAGTGGTCATTCACGGCGGTATCAAAGCTTCCCCAATTCATAAAAGAACGCCAAGGCTGATCTGTACCGACTGAATTTGTACCTAATGGGCGACCTGATTCATCGCCATAATAGATTTGTACGCCTCCTGGCGCAAGTAATAAGCTTGTGCCAGCATCCATCAAATCACTACGCGGAAACATATCATCATCATGCGAAGAGATATAACTTAAAATATTCCATTCTGGGTCGGGATTCACGATGGAAGCGTAATTCGCATAGGTTCCTTCTATCGTGCCAGGGTCAGCAGCAGGGCCTTTAAAGTTGAAGTTGATAATGGCATCTGTTTTTCCATTCACTACCACGTCTAGGTTTTTACCTGGTCCATGACCGTACCATTCCCCAACCATCCAGAAAGGATTGCTATCTAATACTTTTGCAGGATTAGCCGCCTTCCAATCATCAAAAGCATCTTGTGCTTGTACTTTTAGTTCGCCCCAAATCGGACGCTCTGCATGCTTATAAGTATCAATTCGGAAACCATCAATTCCATAATCGCGTACCCAATCTGTCAGCCACTTTATGATGTAGTTTGCAGGAGTGCGCGTAAGTCCTGTATTGGTGAAAAAAGTATTTAATTCTGCGTTTTCTGTAGCTTCTTTGGTTGCATCCCATTTCGTCAATAAAATTTGAGGCAAATCTACAGGGGTTGTTAAGTCCGTCAAAATATCAGGAAGACCAGCTAAGGCTAGACTCAAATCACCACCACCTGAAGCAGGCGCGCAATAATCCGTAGCGGTGTCTCCTTTCCGAATCCAAGAATTACCGCTTGGGTCTCTCCACCAATTGCACCAACCTGCATCATCAGGATCGCTCACTGGACCTAGACCAAACTCATCTGAATCGCCTTGATTATCATAACCAACGTGATTTAATACAATATCCATTACCACTCGAATGCCATGATTGTGGGCAGCATCTACCATTGCTTGAAACTCCGCTTCTGTTCCATAGTTGTCATCCGTTTCCGTGAAATCGAGTGCATAATAGCCATGGTAGGCATAGTGTTTTTGAAAGGCAGGATCGGTACCATAACCTGGTACATAGCCATGTATTTGTTCATAAGGCGCTGTTACCCAAAGCGCATTTACACCCAAATCATCGAAGTAACCCGAATTGATTTTTTGTGTAATACCAACGAAGTCCCCACCAAGGAACCCACCAACAGGATCGGAGGTACGTCCGTAAGCAAAGTCATTGGAGGAATCGCCATTATTGAAACGATCTGTGAGTAGGAAATATACCGTGGCATTATCCCAAGTAAAATATTGTGCTTTTGCTAGAGGGTTTATGCAAAATAGTAGCGTTAGCACGAATAGTGTGTTGCGGAGCAATCTATTCATTTGAGTAGTATTTTTAAATGAAAAAGAGAATGTACTTTAACCAGCTGATGACATAAATAATACGCCAATAGCTTCTAATTAAAGACAAAGAGAGTCCGTTTTGAAGTGTTGTTGTTTGTAAATACGCGAAATCAGAATTGTTATGCAAACTTACGTAAAAAAGATGGGTTAAAACAAGTGCTTTTTTATGAATATATGTTTTTATTTTATTTGATCCTCAAAATGAGTGTCTCTAGCAGGGGGAATAATATATGGAGTAATGCTTTGGTTTTTAATTTTTTATATTTTAATATTGGCTTTAAGAGATATAGGATTTGTGCTTTTTATAGTCGCTTATTTTTGCGATTTTATATGTGAAATAATTTTCATGTTTTAATTTGAAAGCTAGAACAAAGGAATAGAATAGCCACTTTC
>CALGLY010000699.1 GCA_937959095.1 uncultured Saprospiraceae bacterium | reverse complement strand
AGACAACCGCTTTCTTGTACTACGACAAGGCACGGACAAACCAACAGCTATTGCTATTGATATGAAAACAAAAGAACGTATTGTTCTACCTGAAGAGATTGCTACGTTGAATACGCAAGCGGTCTTGAAGTGGGTGAAGGATCAGTCTAGTATTTAGGGCTTGCTTTTTTCTATAAGGCAAAAGAGAAGAATAAAGTGGTCATTTTATTCTTCCCTTTTGCCTTAACAGGAACATTTTCAATACTATTCCCCAAGTCAAGAATGGCACTCGTTATTCTAGCACGCTCCACACCAGCTTCCGAAAAACTAAGAGCCTGTTGGGATTTTTCCTTCCTGAAAACCAATAGGTTCTAAAGTCACTAATGTTTGCCCAAGTACTTGCTACCGTCCGGATTTGTGGATTTTTGTGAAGCATGCTGCATCAAATCTTCTACACACACATAATCCCTGCCATCTACTAAATAGATTTATTTCTGAGAAGCCAGAAATCCTAATTACTTGCTTGTCGCGCCATATAATTTGCATCCTCTAAGATGACTGCTTCTAGGTTTTTTCCTTGTTTGTCTGCTTTTTCTTGGAGGTTCTTCACCCATTTTTCGGAGGCTTTTATTTGCTGTACATATTGTTGCACAAGTGCCTCAAAAACCGCGCCTTGATTAAAGTAAGCATCATAGGCTTTTCCTAAGAAGCCATAAGGAAATCGCTCCAAATTCGTATCTGTAGAAATGAGCAGAATGACATCTTGCCCTTCTAGTTCGCTTTGGATTTTTTGGAGGTCTTTTACGTATTTGCGCCCGTTTTTTGGAGGGTAAATCTCATTATTATAATACCAAAATTCGCCATTAAAGAGCTTCCATTGAAAACCTTCTCCGTAGATACCCCAATAGAAACTATCCGCTATCGTCAGGACTTTGGGGCGCACACTATTTTCTGTTTTTTCAATTTTATATTTTGGATAAGCTAAGCCAATATTAGTCATATCGAACCATAGATTCATGCCATCCCCAATGTCATTATCGCGCCCTCGTGGTGCTTCGGGATACTCGATGTCATAGATTTTAATTTGGGGTGTTTCGATGCCGCGTAGATTACTTATGAAATGACTTAGAGAATCAGCAACTAACAAATCTGCATACTTCGTCCAATGCGTGCCAGTCTTCGGGAAAAGAGGATAAGTAGTCGTGTCTTTCATTGCGCGAAACCAGCGATTGCAATCAATATAGGGAATGCTCGTCTTTGCGATTTGCTGCGTATAATAATCGAAATTGGAAAGGCTACGTACGTTAGGCTGATATTTATCTGCAATGAATTCGGGATGATAATAGCCCTTTCCTGCTGCAAAAAGTACGACTAAATCCGTGCCGCGCTGATGGAGGGTATCACGTAGTTTTTCTAGTTTTTTTAAGGTTTTATCAATAGCGGCTTCGCCTACAAAATCGCCTCCTTTTATCGTTTCGATATAGCCATATTCATAGAGATAGCCGTCTTTTCCCGTCACCACGCCTTTTGCTTTTATAGCACCAAAAAGCCAAAAACGCAACTGATTATTAAGGCGCACCAAAGAGGCTCGAAAACCAAAGTTTTGATTGTAATAGCTATCCGTTTTTTTCTGAAAGTTGCCTTGCAACCAAGCATCCACATGAAAAGTTGGCTTTTCAACGCGCTCTATTGCGCCTTTCAAGGCACGTTCTTTAGGGAAATGAATATGAGATTGCACTAGCGGTAGCCATAGTATCAAAAGTACTAGGGCAAATAATATCCGCTTTATGCTACGTTTACTCATACGATCAGAATTTACGGGATTGGAGAATTTGCAGAATTTCTTTGCATCTTCGATGCACATTGCATTTTATTGTTTCAGAGAATCGAAGATTCCTGGAAAGGAAAAATCCTGAAAATTCTCCAATTCTGAAAATCCTGATTAAGCGTTTATACAAACTCCGTGCAAGGAATCGCTTTATTCAAGCAATCTACTAAAAAATTACTGCGTCCACCATTCACAATGATAACTTTTACATTTTCGGCGGTGCAAATTTTAGCCGCCAGCAACTTTGAAGTCATACCGCCTGTACCTATGGTATCCGTTTTTTCTTCGATATAGTCTTCTACTGCTTCAAAGTCTGAAATAGTAGTGAGCAATTGAGCATCTTCGTGGAGGTGCGGATTTTTATCATACAATCCATCAATATCCGAAGCTAGAACCAAGTACTCTGCCCCCAATAATCGAGCGACCAAAGCAGAGAGTTTATCATTATCGCCTACGATCAATTCTTCCACCGCTACTGTATCATTTTCATTGATAATGGGCAAATAATTATGATGCAAAAGCTCCTGAATGGTATTCAAGGTATTCGTGCGAGATTGTGCTTTTTCAAAGTCGATATAGGTCATTAAACATTGTGCAATTTGTATGCGAAAATCCCCAAAGACTTCGCTATACATTTGCATCAATTTGGGCTGTCCAATAGCAGACATGGCTTGCTTGGACGCTACTTTATCCCCCCAAGCGGATTGGTCTATAAATTGTCGTGCCGTCGCAATTGCCCCCGACGAAACGAGTACAATGTGATAGTCTTCGCGTAGCGTTTCAATCTGCCGAGCGAGGTCTTCCATTTTTCCCCGCGAAATCCGATTGGTGCCAGCCGTGAGGGTAGACGAGCCGATTTTAAGTACTATTGTAGGTTTCATTTCTTTCTTATTAAGACCGCTTCGCCCGCCAAAGGCGGACAGGCTGCGAGAGTAGAGACCATCATCGGCTTCGCCTTGACTGCGGGAGCGTTCCTTGGGAACTGCGAGATTTTAGGAAGGCATTAAAGCACAATGTTTCTTGTAATTGTCTCTCAATCCTCAAAGAGGATGTTCTCGCAGGCGAGGCAAAGTCGATGACGGTCTCCTATTATCTTATTTGTCCATTGCCCATAATAAACCACTTATTTGTGACCAATTGCGCCATGCCGACAGGGCCGCGAAAATGGAGTTTTTGGGTGCTAATGGCAATTTCTGCACCAAAACCAAATTCCCCGCCATCCGTGAAGCGCGAAGAGGCATTATGATAGACCGCAGCGCAATCCACTTGCTCCTGAAAAGAACGGGCTAAAGCAGTATCAGCCGTAACAATCACCGCAGAATGCCCTCCTGAATATTCATTAATCGTTTCGATGGCAGTGGCAGCATTTGGTGCAATGTCTAATAGGATTTTAGGTGCTAAAAATTCTTCATAATAGATTTCTTCACCCGCTATTGCTTGCACCTCACTTGCATAAACACGAAGGCGTTCAGAGCCAAGTACTTCTAAATCCATTGCTTCCAATGCTTGTATAAGTTGCGTTATTTTTGCTTGTAAATCAGGCGTGTTTTCATGTAGTAAGACCTTATCCGTAGCATTACAAACACTTAGGCGTGACTTGCCATTTTGAATAATGTTGCTTGCCATATCAAAGTCTGCATCCTCATGCACATAGACGAAGTTGTTGCCGCGTCCGCTTATCAGCAAAGGTACATTGGTATTGTTTCGGATGAAGTTTATTAAGCCCTCCCCTCCTCTCGGAATGATTAAATCGGCACGTTCGCTATTGCTTTTTATAAGGTCTTGCATTTCATTTCTACTCAAATCTAAATAGCGAACAAAGCTAGTGTCTGCATCGTTTTTTTCGAGTGCTTCGTGCCATAGTTTTACTAAATAGAGATTGCTATGCCGCGCTTCTTTGCCGCCTTTTAGGAGGATTTTATTTCCTGCTTTAAAAGCACTTATGGCAGCTTCCACCGTCACATCGGGCCGCGATTCGTAGATGATTAGCACCTTTCCGAAAGGAACAATACGATTCTCTACGAGCATGCCATTCGGGTGTGTGTAGCTACTCAATAGCTTCCCCTGTGGGTCTTCCATATCGAGTACGCGCTGCACGGCGGACACCATGCCATCTACTTTTTTATCATCTACTTTCAGGCGATCAAAAAGCGTAGCATCTATATTTTGTGCTTGAGCTAAGTCTAGCTTATTTTGTGCTATTATTTCTGCTCTGTTTTGGTCGAGGAGTAGGGCTAAATCGCGGAGAACTGCGTTTTTGTTCATTGCATCGTTTTATGGTTCAAATCTATCAAAATCTAAAATAGATAAATGGATTAAAATCAGCCGTAGTAATTGCGCCTAAGGATAATAAAAACAACAAAAGTGCGAACATTACATAGCCAATATACCAAGCTTTGCTAGGCGAATCGTGAAAAAAGACGCTCCGTTCCCAGCCTTTGCCGAAGGTAGTGAGTGTGGCAAAGGAAAAGAAAGTAGCTATTAAAAAAGTGAAGATAAAAGTTGGACTTAATTCCAATTCGAGGGCTGTAAAATTAGGCGTAAATAATACTTTGGTATAGTTAAAGGCTTCACTAATATTTTCTATTCTAAAAAAGACCCAACCAACCATAACTACTAAAAAAGTAAAGAGCATACTTGGAATTTTGCCGATGCGCTTTAGCAATTTAAGTAGAAATAAACGATCCAAAATTAAAAAGAATCCATGATACGCACCCCAAAAAATAAAGCTCCATGCCGCTCCATGCCATAAGCCTGAAATAAGAAAAACAGCCCATAGGTTGAAGTAAAGTCGCGCTTTGCTTTCCACGCGATTGCCACCCAAAGGGATATATAAATAGTCACGCATCCATTCGCCAAGTGTGATGTGCCAACGTCGCCAAAATTCGGTAATACTACTGGAGGTATAAGGACTATCAAAGTTTTCAGGGAAGCGGAAACCCATCATACGTCCCAAGCCAATTGCCATATCCGAATAGCCTGCAAAGTCGAAATAAATCTGGAAGGTGTACGCTAGAATACCCAACCATGCAGTCGCGGTATTGATGCCTTCTATGTTTTCAAAAATGAGATCGGCTTGCTCGCCCATGACATTCGCAATCAGGACTTTTTTTCCTAATCCAATACAGAAACGCACAAAACCTTGTAGCTTATCATCGAGCGTTTCTTCACGCGACTCGATTTGTGCCGCTATGGAATTGAAGCGCACAATCGGGCCAGCTATCATCTGCGGAAAAGACAAAATATAGAGCAAGTAGTCGCTTAATTTTTGAAGCGGTGGGCGTACTTTTCGGTACACATCAATAGAATAGGTGAGCGTCTGAAAGGTATAAAAAGAAATGCCAATTGGAAGTGCAACGCTTGTCCACGCTACGCTTTCCATGCCAAGTGATTGTAGCGTAGCATTCGCATTTTCTACAAAAAAATTAGCATACTTAAAATAAAGCAACAGCCCCACATTCATGACTAAAGAAAGAAGTAAAAACCGCTTCTTTTTTTTGTGACTCTCTGCTTGATACAAGGAACGTAC
>CALGLY010000698.1 GCA_937959095.1 uncultured Saprospiraceae bacterium | reverse complement strand
GTAACAGACAATAAAGGAGATTCTAGTGAAGAATAATGAAAAGTATTGAATGCTATCGATAGCTATGGGTTATTTTCTAATAATCAAAATACCTTCAAACCATGAATCTCACCATTCTGATAATGCAAATAAAACATTTTCGTTACTTTAAATTACATTATTGTTTATTGATTTTGTAAACAAAATTTTGTATTTTCGTATCCTAATAAGGACACATGAAGTTAAAACATAAGCTTGGTGGTCAAGATCTTGATGCTGCGATAACCGAACTAGCGAAAAAGGATTATCAGAGAATAAAGAAAGACGAAGGTTTTTCCTTTGATTGGGAAATAGAAAAAGATAATGAAGTCTATAAAATATACTTATTATCGAATGAGAAAGAAATTCTTGGTTTAATGTCCTTAGTTGATCGAAAAGAGGAGTACAGAGTTCATCTTAATTTATTGGAGATAAGGAAAAAGCACCAAGGACGAGAAAAGGAGATTGAGCGAATAGCAGGTTGTTTAATCGCATTTGCTGCGAGTGCTGCTATAAAAAGAGGCTATTACGGATTTGTATCATTGGAATCTAAAACCAAATTGATTGAGCATTATCAAGAAAATTATGGATTTAGACCGCAGGGTCGCTACCTTGTAATAGAGGGAGATAGTTCACAATATTTGGTGCAAAAATATCTAGGAGATGAGTAATAAAAAAGAACCTACCTACGAGGATTTAAGTAAAATATATACGGATAAAGAAATAGCGGAGAGTTTTGTATTCAGAAGTACATGGACTGCGGAAGAAAGAGAAGTTGCTGACGAAGAATTTAGGAAGTTACGTTTTGAGCAGCTAAAAAACATGTCAGATGAGCAGGTGCTAAAAGGGGAATTATTACGAATGAAATTACTACTCAAAGACTATTTTAATCAACCGAGCTATATAGAAGCATACTCTTTCTCTAATCAGTTAAGAAAGTATATTTCCCTATTGAAAAAAACAATGGTTGAATTTTCAAATGATATTGATATTCATAAAACCAAGTTAAGTCGGATATTGAACGATAGAGAGCATCCTAATATAGAATTGATGTATCGACTAGAACATCATAGTGGACTAATGATTCCTGCTACTTATTGGTATCGCTTGTTTACAAAAAAACAAGAGGAAGAGATAAAAAGTAATGCTGAAAAACGCTTGATTGAATCTCAACGTGTAAAAAATGAATTGACCTTTAAATTATCAGCATAAGTTAGAAAACCAACAAACACCAACTCAATGAAAAAAGCAATCAAACTCTTCCTTTTCAGCCTGCTAGGATTGGTACTGCTGGTCTGTCTTTTGTTTGGTCACAGGGATAAACCGATGGCTGCTTTAAAAGCAAAATACGCACAAATGCCCTCCGCTTTTGTAGCAATAGACGGGATGAACGTTCATTACCGTGCCGAAGGAAATGCACTTGATTCGTTGCCTATTGTATTGATTCATGGGACAGGTTCCAGTTTGCACACCTTTGACGATTGGGCAGCTAGCTTAAAAAAAAATAAGCGGGTGCTTCGAATGGATTTGCCTGCTTACGGCTTAACTGGCCCGTTCCCCGATCGAAATTATTCCATAGAGCATTACGTAAGTTTCATAGAGGAGTTTTTAGAAACCCAAGGAATCAAGCGTTGCATACTTGGTGGAAATTCTTTGGGCGGACTAATAGCGTGGCGGTTTACCCTCCATAGACCAGAAATGGTGGATAAATTAATACTGATTGATGCGGCGGGCTATCCTAAAAATTCTACAAGCGAACCAATTGCTTTTACAATCGCGAAAATTCCCGTATTGAATAAAATATTGACCTTTATTACGCCTCGCTTTGTCGTGAAATCCAGCGTTGAAAATGTATATGCGGACAAAAGCAAAATATCGGAAGCCCTAGTTGATAGATACTTTGACTTAACGCTGCGCGCTGGAAATCGGGAGGCTTTTGGAGATAGAATGAAGGTAACGTATGATTCCAGTTACTTGAAGCAAATAAATCGTATCGAGCAACCAACCTTGGTCTTGTGGGGAGCGGAGGATAGACTGATTACAAGTGCGAGTGCCTATCGGTTTCATGAGGACTTACCGAATGATACCTTAGTGATCTTACAAAACGTTGGACATGTACCTATGGAGGAAAGCCCCGTAGAAAGCTTGGACGCTGTTTTGAGTTTTATTCAAAAATAGGGATAGAATAGAAAATTTCCGCCCTATGTCTATCATGAAATCAAACCGAAACAGGTAAATTTGCCTTTATTTCTGCATTCTTATACCAAAACAAAATATCAATCATTCTCATAAAACATGACCGAAAAATATATGGAATTAAACAGGTTGATGCCTTTGAAAATAACGCAAGGCTGGGCAATTACATACAATCAATTTTTTGATGAAGAACCGAAATTAGATGAAGATGGTACAAGTATAATTAATTGGGAATGCTACAAAGAAGACCTCTTTCAGGCGTGTAAATTAGTCTTGGCAGATGGCAAATATCAACAGCTAAACACCTCTAAGCTATCCAATACAATTATATTGACTAACGACTAAACCGCAAATTGGCGAGCAAAGGCTCTATATTCTTCTTGAATAACGGAAATATTGTTAAAATCGCCTTTGTCAAAAGAATTCATATCAGCATTATAAGCGCGCACATATTTGTCACTCCAAATAACAAGTTCTAAAATTAAGGGGGCTAAATCAATGCCTTTTTCAGTAAGTAAATAAATATTCTCTTTTTTATTTTCAGGTAATTTTCTTTTAGTAATCACATCCAAAGATTCCAGCAATTTTAATCTTGCCGATAGTAGATTAGTAGCCACTCCTTCCTGTGATGCGGCCATTTCTTTAAACGTTTTCTTTCGGTGCATAAGCATATCTCTGACAAGGAGCAAGGACCATTTGTCGCCTATTACATCTAAGGCGGATGCTATAAGACAGGAAGAACGAAATTTTTTCATCATAATCCGTTATATTATCACTTTAAAATGTAAAGTAATTTGTAGTTTTGCTTTAAATTATAAAGTAAAAATACAAAATTTAAATTATTATGCTAGCAGGACACTTCTCTACAGCCTTAGTGGCACATCAAAAATTTCCAAAAGGGACTTTACTCTACTTCTTAATCGCCTCACAATTACAGGATTTATTATGGTTTACCCTACATTACTTAAATCTTGAACCAACTGAACCAAGTGATGTTTTTGATACAACATTGAGTAATATGACTGTAGATATGCTCTATAGCCACGATTTACTTCCGCAGATATTTTGGTTGCTTGTTATCTTTATTATCGGGAAAGTATTATTTAAAAGCACCCAAATCGGCTTAGTAGGTTCTGCCTTGGTAGCAGGACATTTTGTGTTAGATTTCTTTTCTGGACATCCGCACCACTTTTTTGGAGCAGATACGGCAGATGTAGCACTTGGTTTGTATGCTACCAATGTTTATCTCGCTATAGGAATAGAAGCTGCTTTTTGTGTCGCTGCCCTTTGGTACTACTTCCGACAAGAAACGAAACTAGGAATACAACGTACTTCACAAAATAAAGCGGCAATTATTGGACTATTTATTTTTGGTATTGTCTTTATGCTAACAATTGCTAAGGCTTCCTTTAGAGAATTATTTGCACTACCAAATTTTGATTTTGGCTTCAATTCTAGTGTGCCTACACTTATTCTAACCTACTTGGGAATGATTTTTTACCTGAACTATTTCGTGCCAAAATTCAAGCTTGAAAAGAATTCTTTGGTATAAGGCTTCATAAGCAAGTATCACTCTCCAAGTACTATTCGGAGAGCTGAAAAGCGTGATTTCAAATTGCGTGTTTTGACTCGTTTTTTCTTTCAAATAGGATTGATGCAACATATAATCCTGAAAGTTATCGGGGGAAATGAATAGTAGCAAAAAAAATAGGCATAGAACAGAAATTCTGCTCTATGCCTATTATAACTTCAAAGAAATAAGCTCTATTATTTCTTATGCAAATCCATTACATCTTGCATAATGTGCATTGCTTCTTTGATATAAATATCTTTCTTTACAGACTTCATTAGGTCTTCGTAGCGATCTTTTTGTGCTTGGTCGTCATTGCTTGCGAAATCCGCAGCGTCTGCGCTTGTAGTTGATACTTCTGCATCCAAGGTTTCGTTCTTGAATAAGCCTTTGAATTTAGCAGCATCGTCTGCGCGTTGCGCTTCTAGAGCCTGATAATCATCCAAACCTAGTGGATACATTTTCATATCTCTACGATCTTCCAGACGACGTGCATTTTCTAGCACTTTTTGGAAGGTCTCATTTTGTGCTACACGTGCATCACTTCTACGCTTTATCTCGTCTTTCTTCGTGATTTTGTAGACATCTTGTCCGTATTCTGCCGTTTCTATTTCGCTCCAATCTAGGGCATGCTCGTAGTCACGCTCTCCTGTCTCGTCGCTATAGAAATAATTATCTGGCAAAATCACATCTGGCACCACACCTTTCAATTGCACCGAACCACCATCTATGCGGTAGTATTTTTGCATGGTCAATTTCAATTGTCCCAATGGCTTTATTTCTGAATTGCCACGTAGCATTCTATCCAAATCAATGAAACGCTGCACCGTACCTTTTCCGAATGTAGAATTGCTACCTACGATAATCGCACGATCATAATCTTGTAGCGCAGCTGCTAAGATTTCAGAAGCCGATGCACTGAAGGAATTCACCAATACAACTAGTGGTCCATCATACAATACACTACTATCTACATCGCTCAATACTTCTGGACGACGACCTCTTGATTTCACTTGCACCACTGGTCCATCTTCTATGAATAAACCTGACATCTTCACTACCTCTTGTAAAGAACCACCTGGGTTTCCACGCAAGTCAATGATGATACCATCTACTTTATCTTTCTTCAATTTCTCGATTTCCTTAGCAACATCATCGCCACAGAAACGTCCATTTTTATCTTTAAAATCAGCATAGAAACCAGGTAGGTCGATATAGCCTATTTTACCATTCTTTTCTTCACTATCAATAATCACGGATTTTGCAAAACGCGCATCTAGGATTACTACATCACGCACAATGCTAATTTCTTCGGTGGTACCATCTTCACGATTCACGACTAGGCGCACTTTCGTACCTTTGTCTCCACGAATGTACTGCACCACATCATCTACGCGCATTCCTTTTATATCCACATATTCCTGCTCATCTGCTTGTGCTACTCTTGTGATTACATCACCTTTTTTCAGCGTCTTGCCTTTCCAAGCTGGGCCACCAATAATGATTTCACTTACTTTCGTGAAGTCTCCTTCCGTCATTAGGCGCGCACCGATACCTTCAAATTGGCCTTTGAAGTTGATGTCAAAGGTTTCTTTCTTACGTGGCTCGAAATAACCCGTGTGCGGATCATACGTATTCGCGAATACATTTAAGTACTTCGATAGGTGATCCGAACGACGATCTTTCTCCAAGCGGTTGTACCACTTGTCATATATTTCTAGCACTTTTTCGCGGGCTGCTACTTCTAGTTCTTCTTCTGTTTTTGGAGCTTCGCCTTCCTCCAAGTCTTCTTGATCTTTAATCTTATCTGCCAAGCGCGTCATCACTTCATACTTCAAATTTTTGCGCCAGTAGTCTTTTAGCTGTGCATCGTCTTTTGCAAAAGGCAGATTCTCTCTATCAAAATCAATTTTTTCGTCTTTTGAAAAATCGAATGGCTGTGCTAAAATTTCTCTATAGAATGCTTTTGTCTTCTCGATACCTGCCATGCGAAACTTCACGGATAAGTCAAAGAAGTCATAAGTACCGTCCATTGCTTCATTATCCAGCTTCAAGCGGAATGCTTCCAATTGACTCACCTCCTTCTGCGTAAGCCATCTGCGTCCGCCATCCAATCTATTGAGATATAAATCGTATATTTTTTCTGAAAAATTATCATCTATTTCTTGCGGATTGAAGTGATACTGACTGCTTACATTAAGTAAGGTACGCATCAATAAAGATTCTTTTTCCGCTGAAGTTACCTGAGGAAGATATGCGCCTCCTAAAAGTATTAATGCTCCTACTGCTACTACCGACAAAAAAACTGTTCCTCTAGATTTCATTTAATAAGATTTTATATTTTACGGGTGATGCCTGTATGTTGCGTAATAATCAAAAGAATAAAGACCTACTTTGAAGATTACTAAGATATATAAAAAACGTCAATATTGCCTAAAAAGATACTTGTTGAATGCTTTTTTATGAAAAAGAACTTTGGTAAAAAGCTACTTTAACAGAATAATAACAGGCATTCGTGCTTTGCCAAATCAAATATATCCGTTTCTAGGCAGATTCTTCGGACAGAAGTGGAGGGATAGTTCACCTATTAAAGAGTATTTTACATATTACAAATAGCAGTAATTCGCTATTAGTCAAGCTTTTTCAGCCCAAAACGCTTAAGGGTACTTTAGTTATTTGGTAGTAGGTGCTGTTTTTCGTAAAAATTTCTTGATAATACGCTGTACACTTTGCTCTATTTCGTGCTGCGGAGCGTGTTCCTTACCCGTAAAAAGAAGCATGATGGCGTATTGTTCTTCGGTTTCCAATTCCTGATATAAGTGATGCTTGTTCAATCGCCAAGCTTCGCGTAGTTGTCGTTTGATGCGGTTGCGGTCTACTGCCTTCGGGAATCGCCTTTTTGACACACTCACCGCACACTGCACAGGAGAATCGTTCCCTTCTGTACGTACCCACACAATACGTAGCGGATACGCGCCAAAAGATTGCCCCTCTTGAAAGAGACTATCAATGACCTTTTTACTTTTTAAGCGTTCTGCTTTTTTGAATGTATAGCTAAGCATATTTTTTTTGTAAAAGTATTGAAGTTTTTTTATAGAAGCCCTAAATTCACTAAAGAACTAAAAGTGATAAAACCCTTAAGTACTCGCAGTATACCCATGTGGCGGCTTCAATTTCCAGCGTTTATGTGTCCAAAGCCAATACTGCGGAGCTTCTAGGATGTTGCGTTCTACTGCCTTGGTGTGCAAGCGCGTGATATGTCCGTAATCTGTTGTGTTTGCTTGGTCTTCTAGTAGTTCTAGGGTCGATTCATAATAGCCGCGGCGTACTTTTCGGAGCTGCGCGAACACGACTACACAATCATAGGTTTTGGCATATTTTTCTGTGCCAAATTGCACGGCAGTGGGCTGATTTAGGAATTCCATCCAATACGGTTGCTGTCGCTTGGAGGGACTTTGGTCATTGGCAAAAATGAAGGCATTGGCGGGGCGTTCCTTCGTGAAATAGGTTTTTGTTTCTTTTTTAGCAATTAAATTCAAGCCAAAACGCCCTCTGGAAACCCGCATCTTTTTATCAAAGAATTTATTGGATAAAGGGGTATAAATAACGGCTGCTTCATGCTTGATTTGAGGATGTAAGGAAGCCGTTATCAATTCCCAATTCGTATGATGTCCTGCGGTGATTATGACATCGCGCCCTTGCTCAAAGTAGGGCGTGAGTAGTTCCGTATTAAAGACTTTGCTGCGTTCCAAGATTTCTTTTTCAGAAATACTGAATAGCTTAATTGCCTCTACTAGCACATCACAAAAATGCTGATAAAATCCGCGTGTAATGGTATTTACTTCCTTCGCATTTTTTTCAGGAAAAACCTGTTTGATATTCTGGACAACTACTTTTTTGCGGTAAGGAATGATATAGAAAAAGATAAAAAATAAGCCATCCGATAAACGATGCAGCACTGATAAAGGAAGCAGTGATAGGGGTTTGATGAATAGATAATAAAGCAATTGACTCATTTGAATTAGATGTGAGATTTTAAGATGTGAGACTACATATATTTCTAATTCGACTTTAGTAGACATAAGAAATATTCTCTATTCCTCCCGAATCAAAGCCTGAATACGTTGTGCGCGCAACGCTGCGGGGATAGAAGCCAACATCCCGATGACCAAAACCGCTACACTCACCGCTACAAAATCCGAAAACTTGATACTAATCGGATAGGCATCCACTACGAAGCCTTCGGGGATAGGAATAACGCCTAGATATTTTTGTGCCGCATAAAAAATTAAGCTAAAAATAAAACCCACACCTAGTCCCAACAGACACATCAAGCCGCCTTCGTAGAGGAAAATATTTCGTACTGTGATATCTTGCATGCCCATAGATTTTAGGATGGAAATATCACGCCTCTTTTCCAATACAATCATCCACAATGCGCCTATCATATTGAAGGCAACGAGTAGCAATGCTAATGAAAGAATAGCGAAGCTTATCCATTTTTCCATATTCATGATTTTCAGAAAAGCTGCGTCTTGTTCGTAGCGGTCTTTTATTCGGAATCCATCGCCTAGAATAGCTGCCAATTGTTGTTTGGCTTCTGCTATATCGGCATTGGGATGTAGCTTTATTTCGAGGGCACTTATTTTCTTTTCGCCTCCAATGAGTCGCTGTACAAAAGCAAGATTTGTGATGACGTATTCGCTATCATATTCACGCTGAAAAAAGAAGGTACCGCTTGGATGCAAGAACTGCTTCCGAAAGGGCTGCAACATGGATTTTTTCTTTTTGGGCATATAGACATTTACAGCATTAAAGGCATCACCTACTTCTACGCCTAGTTTGTTCGCCATGCCCGTCCCGAATACCCCAAAGGAAAGGACATCACGTTCCAAGAGATAGTTTCCTTCTCGAATCGTCGAATCAATCGCTGTAACTTTGTGAAAGATGGAATCTACTCCTTTTATTGTGCCAAACTGTTGCGTATCATCAAATTCAAAAAGAGTTACTTCTTCGAGGCTCTGAGATACATATTGGATGGCTTCGAGTTGTAGAATATCATCCAGAGCAATACTATCGGGTGAGAAGGTTTTGCCTTGTACAGGCGTTACTTTTATCGGGGGATTGAAATTGCTAAATAAACTCAATAGCAATTCCTGAAAACCATTAAACACAGAAAGCACCAATATCAAAGCAGCTGTACCGATAGTAAGTCCGAATACTGAAATACCCGTGATAATATTAATAGCATTTGTTGATTTGCGGGCAAATAAATATCGCCGAGCTATCTTGAAAGGGAGTTGCATTTTTTTGAATTGACATCCACCAAAGGTGGATAAAATTGACAATTGACAATTGATAATATCTTACATTTATCTAAACGCCAAAGGTATCCTAAAATTTTAAGTTGGCAATTTGTAAATTTGTATTATGGATAAACTTAGTGCGCTGATAGCGAAAGATTTTCAAATAGAAACCCACGAAAGCGAAGGCTATACGGAAGATGAAGTCCTGCTGTGGCTCGCTGATCACGTCGCTTATATGCTAGAATATCGTATGGAATTTCTGATGAGCCTGATGTATCGCTTGGATGTAAAGGAAGCACAAGTAAGTGCCGCACTCTCGCCTGTGCATCCAGAAGCTGCGAATGTTGCCCTTGCTCGACTGGTCTTAGAGCGCCAAAAAGACCGCATCTTCACCAAGCAATTTTATAAACAAGCAGACCTCAATGATATAGAAGAAGAGTTACGTTGGTAGATTAGTAACAAAGCAAAAAAGTCTTCGTACAATGAGAAAAGTAACTGACTGGTCTAATGAGAAAGAAACATAACGTACAAGATATTATACGGATAGGGGAAGAAATAATACGCAAAAACGGCTATCATAATACAGGTATCAACGACATCCTAAGAGCTAGTAGCATCCCAAAAGGTTCTTTTTATAACTACTTCAATAGCAAAGAGTTGTTCGGGCGACGACTGCTCGAACATGAAGGTGCAGAGATTTCAGAATTGATGCAAACTATATTGGAGGATGAATCCAAACAACCCTTAGAACGCCTGCAAGCTTTTTATGATAAATTGATAAAACGATACGATAAAGAAGAATGCCGCTATGGTTCTTTGGTTGCCAATCTTTCTAGCGAATTGGGTGGTGAGATAGACCTACTCGCAGGGGTAGCAAATCTGCAATTTGAACAATGGATGCTACATCTTGCCAACTGTATACGAGCAGGGCAACGCGAGGGGCAAATCACAGAAGCTTATACTGCCGAAGAACTTGCCCACTATTTACATACCAATTTTTTTGGTGCGCTTACTCGCGGAAAAGTGCTTCGCAATACGCGCCCTTTGAAACTTACACTGAAAATGGCGTTTGATTTCATCGCACAGCGCAAAGAAGTAGGCTATAGTGCTTGGAAAATTTAGAGCCTATGGTTTTTTTCTCGAAACTCCAATTTTTCAACTCCAATTAAAACCGTTTCAAATCATTTTTTTTGAATGTCCATTCAGGCGTTATCAATTCCGTTTCAATTGCTTTTGCTGAATACCACGGACTATTTTGAGTACTTGGATTTTTCAAGATATGAATATCCTGTGCTGGCATATAGCTTTGAGCAAGACAAAATAGGATTTCGTTAGTATTAGGATTAATGGCTTTATCGACTACTAAAATAGCATGTCCTGGGCTACCGCCTTGTATAAATACATCGCCTACTTCTAGCTCGGAGAGGGCTTGAAAATTTAATTCTTTTGCTAAAGAAAGCGTGCCAGCATAAGCGAATACCATATCCAAATATTTTCGGAATGCTTGATAGGAAGTGGAGGCTTGATTGCGTTGTATCCAACTCACCGTATTGCCTTCCACTCGAATACGATAGCCTGTTCGCCATTTAGAGTAAGTGGCTTGAAAGCCATTCGTGAAATTAAAATGAATGTCCTCGAAGCGATTGTTTTTCCATAGATATTCTGCTCGTAAGCGCATGACGGCATCTGCACATTGTTGCAAATCGCGTTTCCCTACATCAATATCCAAGACGGCTACATGAGCAGCTTGATTGTATTTTTCACTGCCATCAAAAAGCATAACTTTGGCACTCGAAGGGTTTAAAGGAAAGTCTTGTAAGAAATGTCCAAAGGAATGTTCAGCATAGGCAGTACGCTCGAAGCCTTCGGGGACGAGTAGACGTGTTTGAACAGTCATTCCATTTGAGTTGAGGAAGTTTTGCGTCTTACGTTTTGCTATATTTTGAGGAGGCAATTGCTTAGGCTTTTCATGCTCTTGTGCTTGTATACAAGAGCATAGAAATAACAATAAAATTAATGTTCTCATTGGCTGATTTTAGAATAAAAATGTAAATAGCAGGTATAAAATTGTTCTAGGCATAATTAAAAATATGCCAAAATGACGGCTAAAAGAAAATGGCAAAGTACTTGCTATAGATAGAGGTACAACAATAAAACAGATAGCTCTTTAGTATTTTTACTAGAAAGATTTATCAGTTTAATCACATTATGAATTGTAGAATTTGCAAACTATTTAAACGGTCAAAGCGAATGACAGATAAGAATCAGGTAGAAGAATTAGAAAAAGATACTACAACAGAAGAGACAACAGCGCAAGATACCGCAATTCCTGTAACGGAATTGACTCCTGAAGAGCAATGGCAACAAGAAAAAGAGAAGCTCCAGCAGCAGTTGGACGAATCGAGAGATAAATTTTTGCGAAAGGTAGCCGAGTTTGAGAATTTTCGGAAGCGGACTATGCGTGAGCGTATAGATCTAACCAAAACAGCCGCTCGTGACACAATGGCAGCATTACTGCCTGTATTGGACGATTTTGACAGAGCCAAAAAGAATGCAGGGGAAGAAGGTTTAGGCGAAGGGGTACAGTTGGTACAAAATAAGTTAGTTTCTATTCTACAGCAGAAAGGTTTGACAGCGATGGAATCGAATGGAGAAGCATTTGACCCAGAATTGCATGAAGCCATCACCGAAATACCTGCGCCTACCGAAGAGATGAAAGGAAAGGTAGTAGATACGGTAGAGCAAGGTTATTATTTAGGCGATAAAATCATTCGCTACGCAAAAGTAGTAGTAGGAAAGTAATCCTAAAAAAAGTCCTGAAGGGACGACATCACTAGCATAGTACGAAGTGCTACGAAGAAGTAAAAAAATGGCAAAAAGAGATTATTACGA
>CALGLY010000697.1 GCA_937959095.1 uncultured Saprospiraceae bacterium | reverse complement strand
TCTAAGGTGTAAGTACTCAAATCCGTACCCGCAGGAGCGGTGATTTCTATAAATTCTCCAGCATCGGGGTTTACATTATCATAGTGAAATTCACTAATAAAAGGCGTTGCACCTGCATCTTGTACAATGACATTGATACCTGTTGCGCCATTGCCTGTCAATCCTGCAATCGTTTGCATATCTGGCGATGTGCCATCGTAAGTGAATGGCCCGTAGGTTGTGCCATCTACTATTATGGTATAATCTGTATCAATTTGATTTTCATAATCGAAAGTTACATCCAAGGAGTACGTCCCATCCGCAGCACAGCCACTTGGGGTAAGGATAATATTACTAATCGCGCATACAGGTATAGGACAAACAGGGACATTAATCACACCTATATCATTGCAAGTGGTTTCTGCTGCATCCTCTACTCGGATATTGATTGTACTAGCACTTGTTGGACCAGTTAGCGGAAAAGTAATCGGTGAAGCCGTGCCAGTCCCGATGGTCATTCCTGTTCCAGTATCTATTACGTTATAGTTTCCACTTCCATTCACAACCGTAAAGGTCACCGTCACATCTGCATTATCACCATTACATATCGCGGTTGCACTAACTGCGCTTATCGCACACATTGCTACGCTACAGCTTGGCGGATTAGGGTAAGGAGTTGTAGCTGTAGCATTATCTGTTTCCCCATCTAAAGCGTTTGCACCACTATATGTCCATTCTATATCATTGAAGGTAGGGCTTGGTGCAGTATCATTAGAAGTTGCCCAGCCATCCACATAATCCCAAGTTTCTCCTGAACCATCTGTATTTATGTCTCCAAAGACATCTACTAGACTAGCATCCGTAAAATCGCCATCCATAGTAGGGTCACAAAATAATTCTACTGCATCATCCCCGTTAATGGTTGCTACTCCATCTATATAATCAGGCATACAGCCTGCTCCAAACCACGCTTCAAATGTTCCCTCTGTATCCGTTGGACCTGAAACGATGAAAATACATTCGCCTGCTGCTAAGGCACCAGACATTCCACTAAACTCTATTCCTCCCGAGCCACCACCATTGGTAGCACTACCTAAGGCATAAATACTTAGGTCTGCAATATCTGCATTCGCACATAGCTGTATCAACTTAGGTGTACCACCTGTGAGTGGACCATCCATTACACCAGCAATATATAAATTGGAACAGGCAGCAGGTATCGGACATCCTGGAAGGGTAATAACTCCTACATCATTGCAAGTCGTTTCTGCTGCATCCTCTACTCGAATATTGATTGTACTAGCCGCTGTAGTTGGGCCAGTAATTGTGAGGGTAATAGGCGAAGCTGTGCCAGTCCCAATAGTCATTCCTGTTCCTGTATCTATTACGTTATAATTGCCACTTGCATTCGCTGCGGTGAAGCTTACCGTTACTAAAGCATCATCTCCACTACAAACAGCTGTTGCACTTACCCCTGTTATGATACAATCAGTTGGGCAACTTGGCGGATTAGGATAGGGATTTGCTGCACTATCATTATCTGTACCTGTTACTCCACTAATCGACCATTCGGAGAGGGTGAAAGTCGTATTCTGCATCATATCCGTAGATATGGCCCAACTATCTGTATATTCCCAAGGTTCTCCTGTGCCATCAAGTGCAACATCACCAAAGACATCTACAAGAGTAGCATCCGTAAAATCACCATCCATCGTAGGGTCGCAGAATAATTCAAAAGGATCATCTCCATTAATATTTGCAATGTTATCTACATAATCGGGCATGCAACTTGCGCCAAACCAACTAGCAAACATGGCTGTTTCTGTTGCAATGAAGATGCACTCCCCAGATGCTAATGCACCACTCATATCTGTGAACTCCACGCCATCGCTACCGCCACCATTATTGGCTACTCCTAGTCCAAAAATGCTTAAATCGGCGACATCTGCACTAGCGCATAGTTGTATAAACTTGGGTGTGCCACCTCCCAGTGGACCATCCATTACACCAGCAATATAGAGATTGCCACATTGTGCCTGTAGTCGATGGTTAAATGAAAAAGTTAGAAAGACCAAAAAGAAGAAATATACGAACAGCTTGTAGTGATGCTTCATCGAAAAAGTAGTTATAATAGACTTTATTCACAAGAAATACTATGAATTAAAAACATTCTTTTCCACCCTATCCTGCCCGTTCGCGGAGCAGGCGGGCTTCGTTCCAAAAATACTCACATATACACGGCATATATCCGTTTTTTGTGCCTTGATAGAGTGAAAAATAATTATTTTTTCTTCTATAACATTTTTTGCGAATAAAGTCTAATACAGTACTGCACTTTGGCAGCAAAGTGATGTTGTGCTAATGATAATCGGTAGGATATATTTATGTAAAAAAAATGTAGGGGTGACTTTTTTGTACTCTTTTAATAACTAGTCGTCAATGAAACTCTATAATTTATTTAGAGGCCAAGATAGTAAAGAAATGCTACATCTAAGAGGCTATTTACGATTAAGTTACTGTAAATTTTAAGCTTTGACTAGCTTCTTGAAAAGATGTCATTAACAAGAGTTTGCAGATTATTGACAAAAGTAAGCTTTCGCATTCCGTGCTATTCCAATATCTTTGCGATATTCGCAGATATTTCTAAGGACTTACTTAACTAGGCTTTAGTAATTTCTAAAAATAAAAATCATAATTAAGCATGACGCTTACGATACTGATAGTACGAGTAGCAATAGCAGCCCTTATTCTTACCTTGATAGTGGGCTTTGTATTAAAGAAGCAAAAGAATTGGTTGATT
>CALGLY010000696.1 GCA_937959095.1 uncultured Saprospiraceae bacterium | reverse complement strand
ATAGACCATAGGTTTTCTTCGAGTTTATCTTGTACTTCTACTTCTTCTTGGGTACGTTCGCGATTACAGAATATCCAACTCGATTTGAACTCGCGGGCAAGTCTATAGATTTCTTCTTCGGGTTTGCCTACTCGAACAATCAAATCGCTCCCTAATGTTTGCAAGCTTTCCCGCAAATCATGGATGCTTTCTATAAGAAATTGTGTTCGGAATTTCCCCGTTTTCGGGAAGCCAAACCAGCGAGTAGTACCTTTGAACACACGTTCATCAAAAATATACACAGGAATGACTTCATCAGCATGCGTGATTGCTTCTGTGAGGGCTTCATTGTCGTGTAGTCGTAGGTCTTGCCGAAACCACACAATGGCGCGTTTTAGTGGCATTTCGTTTGTGATTTTTAGTATAAGAAACCAATATATACACAACAATAGCTTATACATTTGGTTCTTAAAAAAGCTTGCTTTTGTTACGAAATTCTTAAAATGGAACTTTACCTAGTAATGTCTATGTTTACGGAATAATTAAAACTAGAATAAGCGATCATGAATTTAGAGCAATTAAAGAAAGAAGTAAAATATAAATCGGCGCGTTCCTCTGGAAGCGGCGGGCAGCATGTGAATAAGGTAGAAACCAAAATCGACTTACTATTTGATATAGCCAGTTCGGAAGCCTTGAGCGATGCGGAAAAAGAACGCCTGCACAAAAATCTCCCGACACGTATCTCAAAAGAGGGCATTCTTAAGTTGAGTGCGCAAGACAAACGCTCCCAATTACGAAACAAAGAATTGGCATGGGATCGTTTTGCAGAACTAATTCGGAATGCAGTGAAGCAGCCGAAACGACGAAAAAAAGTGCGCCCATTGGTCTCCGCTAGAGAAAAACGCCTAAGCGCAAAGCGTTTGCGCGGAGAAGTGAAAGCAAATCGTGGAAAAGTGCGTTTGGATTAGACTTGTTTTATAAAATATTTTCATACACAGATTCCTTATTTATAAACAAGTCTAATACTTTTACAGCGTTTTTGAACCTTGGTAGCTAGTAGGGTTGTTTACTGACTACATCAACTGCTGTATGAGAAAAATAGAAAACACATATCCACATATCTATCCTGAAATTGAAGATTGGCCAATCTATCAACTCCATGCTGATCGTAAGAATTTTATAGAAGAGGTCGATCAATTCACCTTCAATCGCTTGCAGGAAGAGCAAGAAAATATCGGCGAATTACTTTCCAAAACCATCTATTTGGAACGTATTCGATTAAAAGAAGAACCCTGGAAGGTAGACCCACCCAACGAAGGCAAATTCTGGAAGCGGATTAGTAATAAACTCATTCGGAAATCCCTAGATAAGAAAGAAGCAGAAGCAAAAGCAATAAATGATGAACTCTTGCAAAGCATTATTCATCGCTATTCGGAAGAAATAGTAGGAACGTTCACGAAGAAAACTTTCCTCTTTGCCCGCAAATTTTTGACGACTCTTTTTGGTCGCTTGCTAAATGCTGCCAATGGACAAATCTGGACTCGTAAGCACCGCTTATATCATCACTTACAAGCACATGGCTATGTGGAACAGGTGCGCGAGCTGAGTAAAAAAGGCACCGTCGTACTGATTCCAACGCATTTCAGCAATTTAGATTCCATTCTGATTGGCTATGTGATGGATGGCATTGTAGGTTTACCTTCCTTTTCTTATGCGGCAGGTCTTAATTTATATAACTCGGGCTATGCGGCTTATTTCATGAATAGGATAGGGGCGTACCGTTTGGATCGACGCAAGAAAAATCCCATCTATTTAGCTACCTTGAAAGGAATGTCGAGCATGGCGATACAGCGTGGTACAAATTCCTTGTTTTTTCCTGGTGGCACACGCTCTCGTTCAGGACGCATGGAGGACAGGCTAAAGCGTGGAATGCTCGGTACAGCCTTAGAAGCACAGCGTGCACTATGGCAAGATGGAAAAGAGGATAAAGTATTTATCGTTCCGATTATTTTGGGCTATCATTTTGTGCTAGAAGCAGAAGATTTGATAGAGCAACACCTTAAAAAAACAGGACAAGAGCAGTATTTACAAAAGAAAGATCGCTCGAATAGTATTCGGAAGTTTTTGGGCTTTGCTTGGTCACTTTTTTCTACCTCCAACGATATTATCGTATCGCTTGGAAAGCCAATGGATGTCCTCGGTAATTTTGTGGATGAGGAAGGGCAAAGCATCGGTAATAATGGACAGCTAATAGACCCGAAAGAGTACTTCATGGAAGAGGGTAAATTGACGTATGATTTACAACGCGAACGCATCTATACAGACCGCTTAGCAGCTCGAATCGTAGAGCGTTATCATGCGGATAATGTAGTATTGACGAGTCAAGTTGTCGCTTTCGCTGCTTTCAATTTATTGCGCAAAGAGCATCAGAATTTAGATATATATGGTTTGTTACGCTTGCCACCTGATGAATATGAATTCGATAAATCAAAGCTAATTGCAATTATCAAGCAACTCCAAGCAATTTTATTATCTATGGAATCCACCGATAAAATCAAGCTTTCAAATTTGATAAAAGCTCCAGTAGAGGAATTATTTCAGGATGGTATTCTTCGTTTGGGGAGTTATCACTCCAAAAATCCATTGAGAATAAATAAGCAAAAGGCGATTGTGAGTATGAGCTTCAAACTGCTTTTTTACTATCATAATCACTTAGATAACTATGGCTTGGATAAGCGCATAAATTGGTCGAAGGTTTAATTTAAATTCTCTACTTTTGTGCTTGATTTTAGAACCAATTTATACTAAATATGCTGAAACGGATTTTCCTTTCAGAACGAAATATGATGACTGCCATTGTGATAAATGGTATTGTTATTTTTTTACTGTATTTTCCTTCCTGGCACGATAATCTAGTACTCGACTTACTAGATCATGCTTTTATTTTTATTTTTTTAATAGAAGCCCTCGTCAAAATTCGAGATTTAGGCTGGAAAGCCTACATCAAGGAAAACTGGAATCGCTTCGATTTCGCGCTCGTGGTCTTGAGTTTGCCTTCTATTTTTGTCTATTTCTTTCCTTTCACGGATGCCTCAAGTTTGCTACTGCTTCGGCTGTTTCGCTTGGTGCGGTTGGTACGCTTTATTTCTTTTATTCCACACATGGATGAGATATTAGAAGGACTTGGACGCGCGATTCGGTCTTCGGTCTTCGTGCTATTAGCCTTATTTTTCTTGAATTTTTTACTGGCTATCTTTACGTGTCATTTCTATGGAAAGCTCGCACCTGAACTCTTTGGTGACCCTATTCAGTCCTTGTATTCTATCTTTCAAATGTTCACGGTGGAAGGTTGGAATGAGATTCCAGCTACGGTATCAGAAAATATGAAAGCCAGTGCCGAAGGATCAACTTATACTTCGGAGTGGCTGATGCGCCTCTATTTTGTCATGATTGTACTCATAGGCGGTATTTTCGGGATGTCGCTTGCCAATGCGGTTTTTGTAGATGAAATGACGATTGATAATAACCGAGTGCTAGAAGGAGAAGTCCGAGAATTGAGGGCAGAATTACGCGAATTAAAAGAATTTCTAGTAAAAAGAGAAGAAGAAAAATGAAGGCAATAAAACCCATTCTTTCTACGAGTCGTTTGCTTTTGCGTCCGCTTGAAATGGCAGATGCGCCCGAGGTTTTCCAACTTCGTTCAGATGATGAAGTTCGCAAATTTATTACTCGTAAGAAATATGAAGGAATAGAAGAAGCAAAGGCTTGGATGCATAAAATTCAAGCAGGTGTAGCGAAAGGAGATTTTGTGTTTTGGGCAATTTGCTTGAAAGAAAATGAAAAACTGATAGGAACAGCTACGTTCTGGAATTTTTCTGAAGATAGAAAAACAACTGAATTGGGCTACGAATTACTCCCCGCCTTTCACCGAAAAGGGATCATGAGTGAGGCTATA
>CALGLY010000695.1 GCA_937959095.1 uncultured Saprospiraceae bacterium | reverse complement strand
CTGGCGAAGTGTATACTTCGCCTGATGGCATATTGGTTTGCCCGTCGGAATTAATCCAAGTACGTCCTTTTGTAGAAAAACTAAGATCAGTACCTGCACCGAGATAGCGAATATTTTCGCATTTGTTCAAGTGGTCTACTACGCCTTGCTGTTGCTCGCGTACTTTTAGCCATTCTTTCATCGGCTCATCGGCATACAAGCCACAGGCATGAAAAACAAATTGTTCATATTCTTCCAAGGGCATTCCTGCTTCTTGCGCACTTGCTTGCGTCGGATATTGGCAAAGACTACGCCTCAAATCGCGAGTAGCTGTTCGCTTAAAATAGGTTTGGCGAAGTGCCGTATAGGCTTTTTGCCGTCGTTGTGCCTTGTCTTTATCTATGTTTTGATCTTCACGCAGATTGAATGGTGCTCTTATATATAGGTAGGCTTCAAATTCCTCCATCGCCTTTTTGTAGAGTGGCGATATATAATTGTACTGTGCATCATGATGAACTTCATTGAGGTAGATATGATTTTGGCCGCGCACATTCATCGAAACCTCCACAATTGCCCCTGCACGGGTGGCTATACGATAAACTTCCCGCACCAAAGGCTCTGCCAAAGTAGTGGTTTGGATATAAAGACGTTCTGCTTCCTGTAGTTCTAAGCAATAATGCACTAAGAGTTCTGCGTACTTTGATAACATGTGTATTCAATAAATTTGGTATTAGGCAATTTTCAAAAAACAAACAAGACATTTCAGATTGTCCTATTTATTCTTCTCTTTTGCCTAAATGAATTTGGAAGGAGTGAATAGAGAATATGTTCATTCCAAATTCACTCCCTCACTCCTACCCCTTCCGCACAATTAGCTTATGCCGTTCTGGTCCAGTAGAAATCATGCTGACAGGTATCGAAAGATATTCTTGAATATTATTGATATAATCCTGTGCTGCTTCAGGCAGTTGCTCATAAGTAGTCACCGTATCTAGAGATTCACTCCACCCCCTGAGCATAATTATTTTTGTATCTAAATCTTTTTCACAAATATCATACGGCAATTCCGAAGATTCGTTGCCTTTATGGATATAGCGCGTAGCTGCACCAATGCTTTCAAACTTATCCAGCACATCCATTTTTGTAACTACGAGTTGGGTCACACCATTCAGCATGCAAGTATATTGAAGCTGTGGCAAATCAATCCAACCACATCGTCTCGGGCGACCTGTAGTCGCACCAAACTCTTGTCCTTCTTTCCGCAAAAAATCGCCGGTCTCATCTAGCAACTCACTAGGGAATGGCCCAGAACCGACACGTGTACAATAAGCTTTCGTAATACCGATTACTTCTCCGATTTTGCTAGGTGCAATACCTAAGCCCGTACATGCCCCTGCCGTAATAGTATTAGAGGAAGTAACAAAAGGATAAGTACCGAAATCAATATCCAGCATCGAGCCTTGTGCGCCTTCTGCTAATACTTTTTTGTCATCGGCTAATGCCTTATTAATATAGTATTCGCCATCCACCAATTGGAGTGTCCGTAGCAATTCGATACCATTCATCCATTCTTGTTCCGCAGCAGCTAGGTCGAATTCTACCTTTGGATATATTTTCAGTAAGTCTAAATGTTTTTCGCGCAATTTTGCATAACGTGCCAAAAAATCTTCTTGTTCCACATCTCCTACGCGCAGTGCATTTCGGCCTGTTTTGTCCATATAGGTTGGGCCAATACCACGCAGCGTAGAACCAATTTTGGCTTTCCCTTTGGCTGCTTCCGATGCTTTATCGAGGTAGCGGTGCGTTGGTAGAATCAAATTCGCTTTTCTCGCAATAAATAAGCGATCCTTATAATCTACTTTAGCGGCATCCAATTCTTCCAATTCTCGACGCAGCGTAGTAGGGTCAATCACGACACCACTTCCGATGAGATTGATAAGATCAGGGCGAAAAATGCCTGAAGGAATCGTATGTAGTACGAATTTTTTTCCATCAAATTTCAGGGTATGTCCCGCATTTGGGCCACCTTGAAACCGTGCTACAATATCATAATTGGGCGCAAGGTAATCTACGATTTTACCTTTACCTTCATCGCCCCATTGCAATCCTAATACGACATCTACTTTCATGTGTATTTTTATCTAAGGCAATTCGGAACAATAAATCAGCAATTTTAGGGTAGTCATTTTTTATTCTAAGTAATTTTCAAAAATCGCGCATAGCTTGCTATACAAGACTTTTTGAAGGTTGATTAGAAAGAAAAAGGAAAGTATAAAATTGCTAATTTATTGTTCCGAATTGTCAAATATTAGTGGTTCTTCTAAATTCTCCTTACTAGCAGAATAGTTTTTCCTTAAAAAAAAGAACGACAAACAGCCCTCCAATAAGAAGATGCACAAGATAAAAAAATTGAACGCATAGAAGAGTACCAAACAAAAAAAGCCCGATAACAAATGCTATCGAGCTTTATGCGCTTCCTCAAGGACTTGAACCTTGGACCCTCTGATTAACAGTCAGATGCTCTAACCAGCTGAGCTAAGGAAGCATTCAATTTAAGTAACCCCTTTTTGAAAAAAATAGTTCCATTGAACGGAATTTTCAAAAGCGGAGTGCAAATTTAGGCTTCCTATTTCTTTTTTGCAATAGTTAGGAAGATTTTTTTTAAAAAAAAATTAAATACACCCTTGATTTACTTTAGACTAAACTCGCTTTTAGGCTTACATTTCCATTTATAAAAAATTAATTATCAATCAGTTTCACCTATTTAA
>CALGLY010000694.1 GCA_937959095.1 uncultured Saprospiraceae bacterium | reverse complement strand
CCTGCGAAGGCATCGGATATCGTGCGAAGAGGGAAGCGAAGTATCGAACCCGCGCCAGTCGCATTGCCTCCTAAAAAAACGCCGAAAGCGAAACGCTCCAAGTGGAAAATCGCGTTTGTCCTCTTTAGTTTGCTTTGTATAGGCGTGCTATTGGCTACTTTAGGGCTGATTCGGTCAATCTACAATGGAAACTATGGCGCAATTCCAGAAGCGGCAGATTTACAAAATATTCAAAATTATAATGCCTCCGAAATCTATACCGCAGATAAACAACTGCTAGGAAAATACTTCATCGAAAACCGGGCAGATGTCGTTTATGAAGATATTTCGCCTTATGTGATTCAAGCCTTGGTGGCTACGGAAGATGCGCGCTTTTTTGAGCATAGCGGCATTGATTATCGTGCCATGATGCGGGTGCTTTGGAAGTCCATTTTGCAGCAAAAAGAAGAAGCGGGTGGTGGTAGTACCTTGAGTCAGCAATTGGCTAAGAATCTCTATCCGCGCCAAAACGAACATGGTCGCCTGTCCTTGCCCGTGAGTAAGGTGAAAGAGATGATTATGGCGCGCCGCTTGGAAGAAATCTATAGCAAAGAAGAACTCCTCAATTTGTATCTGAATACGGTTTCTTTTAGTGATAATGTGTTTGGTATAAAAATAGCCGCGCAACGCTTCTTCAATACCACACCGAAAGACTTGAAAATAGAACAAGCCGCTCTCCTTATCGGTACACTGAAAGCGACGAGCGCGTATAACCCAATGCGGTATCCGGAACGCGCTTTGACGCGACGAAATGTGGTACTAAAGCAAATGCAAAAGTACGAACACCTCGATGCCATTACTTACGATTCTTTAGCACAACAGCCGATAGGACTAGATTATAATAAGCGCGTGAAAGGAAACAAACTCGCGCCTTATTTCAAGGAAGCTGTGCGCTTGGAATTGGCGACTTTATTGACCGATAATCCTGACTTAGAGCGCGATTATAATGTCTATACCGATGGCTTAAAAATTTATACTTCGCTGGATAGTCGCTTGCAGAAGCATGCCGAAGCAGCCACAGAAAAGCACATTCATAAACTACAAAAGACCTTTGATAAGCATTGGAAAGGCAAAAAACATTGGGGATCGGATAAATTATTGCAACAGTCGGTCAAGAATTCTCGTCGTTACAAAAGCCTGAAAGCAAGCGGCTGGAGCGAAGAAAAAATCAAAGAAAATTTCGCGACCAAAGATAGTATTCGAGTCTATAACAAAGCAGGAGGCGAAGTCACTAAATTGCTATCGCCTATGGATTCGGTGAAGCATTATTTATCCTTGTTGCATGCTGGTTTTCTGGCAGCCGACCCGCGTACAGGTGCGGTGCAAGCATGGGTAGGTGGTATAGATTATGGACATTTTCAATACGATCATATTCGCTCGAAGCGACAAGTGGGTTCTACCTTCAAGCCCGTGGTGTATGCAGCGGCTTTGAAGAAGGGCTTAGAGCCTTGCCACTACTTCCAGAATGAATTGGTGAGCTATCCGAAATGGGAAAATTGGCAACCCAAAAACGCAACGGGACAATACGGTGGCTTCTACTCGATGGCAGGTGGCTTGAGTAAATCCATCAATACGGTGACTGTGGAAGTCCTTTTCTATACAGGTATTTCTAAGGTGCGCCAATTGGCAAAAAACATCGGGATTGTATCGGATATTCCGAAAGGACCAGCCATTGCACTAGGTACAGTAGAGGCTTCTTTGTATGAAATGGTGCAAGTCTATAGCACCTTCGCCAATAGAGGAAAAAAGGTAGAATTACACTTCATAGAACGCATAGAAGACAGCGAAGGAAAGCTGATATATGAAGCTCCAAAACCGAAAAGCGAAATCGTCCTAAATAGCACCCAAGCCGACATCATGACAAAGCTGCTAGAGTCCGTGATAAAGAATGGAACGGGTCGGCCACTGAATCGCGACTATGGCGTGAGTGGCGAAATAGCAGGCAAAACAGGCACGACGCAAAATCAATCGGATGGCTGGTTTATTGCCTACAATCCGAAATTGGTAGCAGGTGCTTGGGTCGGTGCAGAATCGCCGCACGTCCATTTCCGAACCCTGAAATCGGGCATGGGATCGAAGACGGCACTTCCCATTTATGGCGATTTCATGCGCCGTGTCTATAAGGATAAGGCGTTTAAATCGGTTCGTTTTGCGCGCTTCCCGAAGGCTACCGCAGAGACTTTATCGCGCCTCCAATGCGATGCTTTTCTATCGGATGATTTGCTGGATAGCGTCTTTGAACCCGAAGAAGATCAAAACTTGATGGATCGTATCTTTCGTCCCAATCGCCCACAGGCAGACGCCTTAGAAGATGGACAAATCAATCCGCAAGAAGTGGAACAAATGGAACGCGAAGTAGCCCGCATAGAACGCAAAGCCGAACGCAAGCAAAAGCGCAAAGCCTTTTGGAGCGATTTGCTCTTTGGAGATAAGAAGAAA
Organism: uncultured Saprospiraceae bacterium; assembly: GCA_937959095.1. Classification (GTDB taxonomy): domain Bacteria; phylum Bacteroidota; class Bacteroidia; order Chitinophagales; family Saprospiraceae; genus JAAUTG01. The sequence continues at coordinate 8,665 of CALGLY010000694.1, read as the reverse complement.
GACGGGGGGAATTGAGAATTGAAAATTCCAAAGCGACAAAGTGGAGAAGAAAAGCTTCTAAAAAGAAAAAGGGAGAATTGATACAATTATCAATTCTCCCTTTTCAACCAGCCCGTTCGCATAGTCAGGCGGGTTTTCAATTACAAATTACTGCTTCACAAAACGCCGAACCTCATAATAGTCCGCCGCTTCAATAGACAACAAATAAATACCTGCCTCATAATTCGAGACTTCAAATTGTTGCTCGAAGGTGCCTTCTTCGGCAGTGTGTTGCTGTAGCAATTGCCCTGCTATATTCCATATTTTCACTTCATAAGGCGTAGCGATAGTGGTATGCAAGGTAAGCCTATCGGAAGTAGGAGAAGGGAAAAGGCTTTGCTGATATTGGACATCATTGCTGACGCTATCCGTGTTTTCTTCATCCTTAGGTGCTGGCAAATCGCCGCCGCCTATAGTGTTCGCCATCACTAGGAGAGTGACTAGGGCTTCATCGTCTTCCATCGGCATACAACATACGGCATTGCCTGGCGTGGAGTCGGTATCTACTTGGTCGAGTGCGTCTATTTGCACAAAGACAGCTAGTACTTGTATCGTTTCGCGCACATATAATTTCAATTCTAAAGTCGCAAATTCGCCCGATGCTAAGGCGGGAATATCCCATTTCTGCGCGCCTACTTTATACCTGCCATGCGTAGCGGTAGCACTCGTGTAGGCTAAGCTATCCGAAATCGGAAAATCTACTACTACATTCGTTGCGGTCTCCGACCCCGTATTGATGACCGTAGCCGTGAAGGTCGTATTATTGAAGCGACTTGGTATCGTATTATCTGCCTCAAGATGTAGTTCCAAATCTACCCCCTGTGTGATTTCGATAGGAGATACCGTCACATCAAAACTGCATTCGTATTCATTATCACAGAAATCCATATAGGACAGCGTCACGGTAGTCGCCCCCACAGGGAAGACACTTCCCGAAGGCAAATCAGGGCTTATAATTACCTGATTTTCGCGATAGCGACCACAATACAATTGCGTCATCGGATCTGGATAGTCTACGATTGCCTCCGTCGCATCTTGTGGCACGCGCACTACAATATCATCGGGACAAGTGAAGGGCATTGCAATACCCATGACAACGAATACCATATCGCAAGTCGCGCTATTGCCGCAGTCATCCGTTGCCTGAAAGGTGACATTGTAGGTGCCTACAGGAATGATTTCACCTTCGGCAAAGACCTGCCCGCTTATTTGCTCCACTACTACATTCCCTCCAGGACATTCGGTAGTCGCATAGGCTTCTGGAATAGCATAGCGATAGCCATTAGGATGATTTTGAACGACCATGAATCGGTCATTATCTGGATAGTTATTCGTGCGGCAGTTTATTTCAATGGCTGTTGCTCCGCAATTATCCGCAGTCATCACATTTATCTGGGTACTTGCGCTATTGAAATTTTCATAAATATCATAAGCAGTCAGCGTCACCGTTTGTGTTCCCACATCATCGCAGGTAAAGGTATTGGGATGCACTTCTAGGCGGATATAATTTCTCTCGCACGCTCCTATCGTGGCACGGCTTCTATCGTTCACCGCACTTGCTTCTAGTAGTGCTACGCCATCTTCTCCTATTGTGATGTTTGCCGATTTGGTACGCACTTCAATCGCGGTATTCATAATACCTGTACAATCATCTGTACACTCGATAATCCTGCCGCCACGCGCCACATAGTAAGGCTGCATTCCAACATGCTCCACATTTCGGATGATGCCTTCATGTTCCAGTCGTCCATCGCCAGCATAGAGCATTTGTCCACCTTCCAGCACCGCACAAGGGCGCAGATAGACCGTGCCTATAGTACGAAGATACTCATTGGTGACCGTAGAATTCATATAGCCTTCCAGCTCTAGTGTCCCTCTATTGTCGATACTAAGCGGCTGACCATACCAAAGCTGATTATTGGCGGTCGTAAGGCTCGTTTCCGTCAGTCTTAACGCCTCATGATTGGTGATGCTTCCATTAGAAATTTCTAGATAACCCGCTACGGTAGCCGTGCCGTAGTTTTGCCAATCGCCGTACATTTGAAGGCTATCATTTTTGGTGCTTTCTAGCTCCTTATAGTTCCGTAGTTTTCCTAGGGCGATATGGTATTGACTACGTCCTCGACTATAGAGATAGCCGCCTAGCAAGAGTTTCTTATTGGAACGAAGTTTTTCATAATTGAATAGCCAGCCATTCAGTAGCAGTACGCCTTCATTATTAATCGTTCCATAGTTGTTGATTGCCTTCAAAGAGTCGCCCGTTTGCACCACGGTCGCATCGGGCATTATTTCGATTGTTCCATTATTTCGCATTCCATTCTTCAGAATATTCGTAATGGAATTGAAGGTTATTTCGCCTTCATTTACAATAAAATAGTCCAAATCGGCACGCTCCGTGAGGATGGGGAAACGTCCTCCTGCTGGATCGGCTGGCACAACTGCGGTTTGCTCGGCTTCGGGGAGTCCATTGCTCCAATTGCTGGCATCGAACCAATCTTGGCTGGTGTTGCCTGTCCAATAGTTGGGGTTTTCATATGCATTTCCACAAGCAATATCTTGTAGGCAACCATCATAATTGGGTAAGGTACAGGCTATCGCAGAGCCACTGCCTTGCACATTATAATTTGGTGCATTTTTTATGTAGAGTAAAATACCCGCATTCTGAAAATTAGTAGGTCTAAAATCAGAGGTGGAAGTAACGAAAATCGCACAGCTTTCATTGACGATAGGCGTGCTATTTTCTATCGTTAATTGGTGATGTTCAATGCGAGCATCCTTTTTATTCAGGAAGGTACCAAAGGTCTGGAAGAAGCCTCTTTCTTCATTTTCTATTGGCGTTTCATCACCCAATTTCAAGTCGCCTTTATTGATAAAGGTTCCTTTATTGACCGTGTAGGAATTGGATGTAATCAGTACATCTGCTTGCTCTCCGATTTCGAATACGCCTTGATTTCTTAGATTCGGACTCTGCTCATTTGCGTATTGATAGCTGTTTCTCAAAAAAGCAAAACCATTTATCCGAAAACTGCCCGACGCATTATTTTCTATACGTTCATAATTCTGTAACCCACCTGCTTGCTCCGCTACTATGCCAAGTGGTGGTATGTTATCTCCTTCTCCTAAAATTTCTATCTGTCCATTATTGGTAATGCGTCCTGTGTCGTTGCCTGTAGTGAGGCGACCACCATTGAAGAAGTACATCACCCCATCGTTTTCGACTTGCCAAGAGGTCGCAAAATTGGAAGAATAGTTGGTTCCTTCTTGCAATACTATCCCTGTTGGGCGATTCAAGAAGCGACTACTATTAACAAAGGTACATTTACTATATAGTCTGTTTTTATTCGTGATAATGCCATAGGCAAAAGGCGTTCTATTTCTATCTATCCGATTCTCAAAACCTGTTCGTACGACTTCCCACTCCTTTTCATTCACCCATTTTCCATAGTTTATTCCACCATTGGAAATGAGATGTCCTTTATTCACGAATTCTCCATAGTTCACTAGGTTTCCTTTCAAGCTATCGCGACTTTCAAAGTACGAATTGGCTTCCATCCGAATTCCTACAGGCGGGCTGTAGCCATCGAAACGCGGAAGCAAAATAGGTGCATCGCTAATCAGGCGGTTTTCATTTATAATTTGAAATTCCCCAATGCCTGTGAGTGCTGCTCGAATATTCAAAGTACCTCGATTCGTGATTTCGGCATCCGATGTTAGTGGTGCATTGATACTAGGAAAACGCCCACTTGCAGGCGCGGCAGGAATGATTCCTTTTTGGGTAAAATTAGGGACTCCCTGCGTCCAATTTGCATCGGTAGCAAAGTCATCGCTCTGCGCGCCCGTCCAATAAGTTATATTGGGGCTGTATCGCTCCACTGGAAAATCGCAAGCTGTGACGATACCTTGCACACAAGCAGCGTAATCCTCTTGTGGACAAAAAATAACCCAGCCTTCTCCTTCTTCCTCGATGCTTAGATTATCTCCTTCAGCTACTATGATGCTTCCTGCTTCTGCTAACCTTCGGTTGTAGCTACTAATATAATTGCGATTCCGTAAAAAGATCCAAGAGCAAGCTGCAATATCGAAATCGCCATTGAAATTGATATAGTCATGAAATTCCCATATTGCCGCTTCCATTTGAATGATTTTGCCGCTATTGCTTATTCTCCCTCGGGTTTGGCACAGGCCTGCATTCGTGAATGTTCCTAGAATAGATAGCTCTACAGGACTTATTAAGTGTCCTATATTTTGAAAATCACCCGCTATCTTAAAAACCCCTTCTGCATGAAACGTCGCCTTATTTTCGAGCAAGCCTTCCGACCATACTACTAGCTCTTTTTCACTTCGGATGCGCCCACTTTCAAGGGTCAATTTTCCTGCTATTTTTACAGGGTAATCAAGTCTTACATCTTGCTGAATAATTGGATAGTTAGGATTATCATTTGAAATTTTGGGTATAATTGCTTCTTTGTCTGCATTCGGAAGTCCATTATTCCAATTAGCCGTGTTTCCCCAGTCCGTATTCATTTGCCCTGTCCAAAGCGTCGAATTTTGAGCGTTAAGTATTCCGAAATTCCATAAAAAACATAACAATGCGGTGATTTTCAAGTACATAATAGATTTCATTTTGTTTATGAAAAGCTTGGTTTGAAGGAAATAAGACTACTTCAGGTATATGTCATTTGTTTGGCTTGAATAGCCCGTATGAGCATTCTACATAGACAAATAGTAACCAGTAATTACTATGACATAGAATTATATTAGCAATGCATACTATGGGCATAGCTGTTTTAATTCTTTATCCCGAAAAAGAAAATTGAAAAATAACTGAGGGTAAATGTTGTAAGATGTGAACTATAAGTTGTGACTACAAAAGTACTTGTTTTTTTACGAGATGCCTAAAACCTTAACTTTTTTGTCTTTGTGTCCACTTCTTCTGATAAAATATTACGTTTATCCTATCTCGAACCAAGTGAAAAAACTATATAGGACTACACCTATGCTCCACTTTGTGCAAAGTCCAGTATCTTTGGCACAGAATAAAAAAAACAGAATAATGTTACTACGTTTTTCAATACTCCTATTTAGCGCAAGCTTATTATTTGCTTGCCAATCTGACAATTCAACTGCAGCAAAAGAAGAGGCTGCCACCGAGGTGTTTGAGCAATCAACAAAGCCCCTCTTTGCACGCTTCTATTTACGGTATTTAGAGCGCGACAAACGCTTGAAAACTACTGTCAATTTTTACCAGCGAGAAGGTAATATACAAAAGCCTATAGAGTTAAGCAGTGGCGTGACTATAGAAGAACGCAATATGAAATTCAAAAATCTGAATGATATAGAATTGCGTTATGAGAACTTGTATGATGTATTAGCAAAAGAGCAATATAGTTTTCAATTTCGAACCCTAGATGGTGTGATGCAGACTTATGAGGCAAAAATGCCCTTGATAAAAAGCTTCGCTGTAAAAACAGATGTGAAGAAAGCAACAGGTTTCACCTTAGAAGTGGATGCTCCATCACTCCGCCAAGAAGAAGCACTCTTATTGATGTTCACGGATGGAGAACGACACACCGAAACGATCACGATATTCGGCCCGATAGAAGTAGATAAAATTCCTATTTCTGCTGGTCAAATTAAATTTCTAACCGTTGGAAGAAATGAATTGCGCTTAGTACGTAAATCCTCAGAAAGTATCAAAGAAAAGAGTTATTCAGGTATGTGTAATTCGGATTTTTATAGCGAACCGATTTTTGTAGAGGTAACGGAATAGTACTTTTAGGCAATTCACATTACGTATTAGGACATAAATATTCTATTACTTAAGTGCCTCGCCTTAACTAAACGGGTAGTTCTAGGAGCTAGATTTTTTCGATAGTTTTACTTTGAAAATAGCTGAAAAACACTCTATTTATGCGCCTTTGACATACCTTATATTCTCTACTACACAACTTAAATTCTATGAAAAATAGCAAGAATACGTTCATAATATTTCTACTCGCTAGTCTTCTTGTTTCTTCGAGTAAGGCACAAGATGCTGCTTGGATATCTCTTTTCAATGGCGAGAACTTCGACAATTTCAAACAACTAAATGGCAAAGCAAGCTATGAGATAGAAGGAGATGAAATTGTAGGAATATCGAGAATGGGCACGCCCAACAGTTTCCTAACTACGAGAGAGCGATACAGCAATTTTATTCTTGAATTTGAAGTACTTATTGATTCAAGTCTGAATTCAGGTGTGCAGATTCGGAGCAATAGCACAAGCGATTATCTCGATGGAAGGGTACATGGCTATCAAGTAGAAATTGATCCTAGTCCACGTGCCTTCAGTGGTGGCATCTATGATGAAGGACGACGTGGCTGGCTTTATCCTCTTGCTCGAAATCCTAAAGGACGTACTGCTTTTCGGAATGGTGAATGGAATGCTTTTCATATAGAAGCGATCGGGAACAGTATAAAGACCTGGATTAATGGTGTGCAATGCGCCCACCTCATTGACGGCTTGACTGCTGAAGGCTTCATAGGTTTACAAGTACATAGTATTGGTAAAAAAGAGCAAGAAGGGAAGGAAATACGCTGGCGCAACTTGCGAATTTTGACAGAAAACCCCGAACAACACACTTGGAAAAGTGATACGGAAGTACCACAACTCTCCTATCTCATCAATCAATTGAGCGAATGGGAAAAGGCACAAGATTGGCAATTGCTTTGGGATGGGAAAACAATGATGGGTTGGCGCGGGGCAACTCTCGATCATTTTCCTGAAAGTGGCTGGCAAATGGAAGATGGTGTCCTTACTATTTTGGCTACCAATGGGGAAGAAACAAGAGGACCTGGCGATATCATAACAGATACCCAATTCTCTGATTTTGAACTCGAATTGGAGTTCAAAATAACAGAGGGTGCGAATAGTGGCATTAAGTATTTTGTGCAAGCAGAACTGAATAAAGGCGGTGGCTCTGCCATCGGTTGCGAATTCCAGATACTCGATGATGTGCGTCACCCTGATGCTAAAAAAGGCATGCAAGGCAATCGGACAGTTAGTTCGTTATATGATTTAATTCCAGCTGAAAATCTATCTATACCAGGGCGAGGGAAGCAATTTAAAGGCATTGGAAATTGGAATAAAGCAAGAATTTTAGTGCGTGGTGGCAAGGTAGAACATTGGCTCAATAACGAACAAGTAATCGAATATGATCGCTGGTCGCAGCTATTTCGTGCACTTGTAGCACATAGCAAATATAAGGATTGGGAAAATTTCGGTCAATGGAAACAAGGACATATTCTGTTACAGGATCATGGCGATACGGTACATTATAGGTCTATAAAAATTAAAGAATTTTAGAGTCGTTCGAGCGTATTTTAAGAAATCACTATGCGATTTACAGTTTTAAGTTTACTTCTTTCGATTCCGTTCTTGAGCTGGGGTTATACTATCACAGGACGCGTGAATATAGGCGAAGAGTGGCAGCCACAAATCTATATGGCTTCCATCGAAAAATTGAGTGATTACTATCGAGCAAGTGCAGATTTAATCATTCATGTAGCAGCCGTACAAGCAGATGGGAGCTTCGTATTGGAAGGCAACAATCTACCCGATGAACAACGCTTCTATCGACTCTATCTGATGAAGGAACAAAATACCGAATACGATGCTTGCCTCTATGTCGGTGGCGACGACCATAACTTTATTCATGTCATACTGGATAATGATGATGAATTGGAAATTGTGGCTGATTCTTCCTTCTATTCACCTTTTGGAAATTATGATGTAAAAGGCAATCGTGACAATCAACTGATGCGCGACTTGGCACGTATTGTGTATCCTAGTTTCAATTTTTATAAAATCAAATTCCCTTCCGAACTCCGTCTTTCCGAAGAAAAACTTCATCAGGATTTAAAAATATTTATTGATAGTACTCAAAATGCGCTGCCTGTATTAGCCGCTATCAACAATACCAATTTTGATGAATTCTTTGAGCAGGATAAAGCCTTTTATGCCAACTTTGGAGAACGCCTAAAAGCAACAATCCCTCACAGCAACTATACGAAACACTACCTCCGAAAACTAAGCTACTACAACTATGAAGAAAGCAGCAATCCACCCACTTGGATGCTCGCTTTATTATTTGTTTTAACTAGCCTTTTAGCAATAGCAGGCTTCATTATTCTACGCCTACGCACTGCACTAAAAGCTGCACAAATCCGCTCCTCTTCAAGCGAACCTGCCACTCTACCCAAGGAAGAAGCTATCCTAGATCGGTTAACGATGAAAGAGCGCGAAATACTAGGTCTCATTCAAGCAGGAAAATCGAATAAAGAAATTGCAAGTACCTTATTTGTAGAAGTTAGCACGGTGAAGTCGCATATCAATAAATTGTATTCTAAACTACAAGTCTCCAATAGGAAAGAGGCAATGAAAAAGGCGATGGAGTTGGAACATGAATAAATTTTGTCGCACTAAGCTCGACTTTAGCCTTTTGCTATTGGCTATTAGCCCTTGGCTGCTTAAAGTGACAAGGTCATAAGGTTATTTTCTTACACTCCTTGTAAAACAACGAGCGTGATAAAACTAAATATCTGATTTATAAACACTTGTAGCTAAAAGCCAAAAGCTAACTGCCAAT
>CALGLY010000693.1 GCA_937959095.1 uncultured Saprospiraceae bacterium | reverse complement strand
TTTTTATGACGGCATCTTTTTTCTCCATACTTCGTTGAAAATCCTCGCTTTAACTAAGGCTAGAGCTACGTTTTTCGCCTCGTCTGGATAAAAAATATGCTCCGTCAAAAAAGGAACTTAATTATGTCCAAGTACTTACTTGGATTTTATGGTACGGGCTTCGCCCTAAGTAACTAAATTAATCAACGCCCGATAATCATCAAAAGGCGCGTCCTTATCCTTCATTTCTAGGTGTTCCATAGAATTTGGTGGAAGGCTAAAATCATAATACGCATCCTCCAGACCATCCTTCGTATATTGGCAACGCACCTCTATCAAACCACGCTTCACCTGCACCTGTCGCCAAGAGTAAGTCTCCTCCATTTTCGTTAGAATCGTCTGATGCACCGCGCAATGATCCGACTCCGGATCAATCGGGCTTACCTCCTCGAAGGCTTGATTATTCCGTGCAATCATTTGTCCTTTCTCAATGATGAAATAAGCCGTATGCGCCCAGCAGTCCTCCGCTTTTTCGAGTAGGCGAGAGTAGAGAACAAGTTGCAAATCCTCTTGGTTTTTTATCATCGCTTTCCGATAATAAATACCGCGCCATTTCAAGTCGAGTACTGCAAATTCATCGTTGCGTTGTAGCACCAAGTCTGCTTTGGCGCGTACAGGCACATCCACGAATAAATCTTCCATATTCATTTCGGTATCCTTTACCGTCCAAGCATTTTTCTGGAGCGAATCGACTAGACTCCAAGCCGAATATTTTATACGATTGAGGAAATTTACTTTATCAGGTTCGCGCCCATACATGAGGAGTACTGCGCCCTCTTGTCGGAATAAAGAAGGAGCACGTTTATCAATCCATTTATCCACATTTTTGCGTTCCCAGATGTTGATGTCTTCCTCTTTTAGTAGTTCCTCGAAGAAGCGGTGCGCCAGATTTCCAAGTAAAGTGGTATCCTTTACCACACTCAAAATAGACGACTTTTTAAGACGCGTTTTGTATTTAAATACCCATTGATACGGATAATAAAAGAGCGTATTCAGACTCGTGAAAGTTTCATAGTCCGTCTGTAGATATTCACTCAAACTTGGGATTTCGATGAACGGTTGCGGACGACCAAGCGTATAGGTATCCAAGGCGACTTGCTCGGGCATATCAAAAAACTGCTCGAACTGTGCCTGTCCCGCTTGCGTATCCATATCGAAGGTAATCGCATCCAAATCTCCGAAGGTGGCTTTCAAATCACTTTGCAACGGATGCTCATGTACGACCTTTCCTTCTATCAATTCAGGCACAATCAATAGCACCCGATTTCGAGCATGTAAAATAGGCTGCGTTCGTTGCCAAAGGAGGCGTTTGTTTTCGTCTTTTGGCGTGTCTAAAAGTATATTTTTTCCAGTCAAATAAGTACGCTCGCGCTTATACCAACGAGAGAAGAAATGATTCGGTTCTGCTTGTATAAAATTCCACCATACGAGTTCATCCACGGCATCTACAAAGGCTGCGGAATGGTGTAAGAAGGGATAGAAATTCAATTCCTGCTCCCGAAATTGTACAGGCGAAGGTTCATAAATCGTGCGAATGATACGCTCCAATTCCAAGTAAGATAAATCGGACTCGGGTGTAGTCTCCAACAGTTCCTCTACGCGCTTGGCTTGCTCACTTAGCACGAGCATCGATTGATTTTTTTTAGAAGTATATTCAAATTGTTGATAAGCCCATTCTCCTAAATAGCGATAAATTTCTACAGCTTCTTCCTTCGGTACGGTCTGCGAAGTGTTGTAGCGTTGTCGTCGAAACCAAAAATTATATTGTTCCCGAATCGCATTTACATCAATACTATGATCGGTGGCGGCAGCCGTTTCTATTTCCTCAAAATAGCGACTAATCGTGATGTTCCAAGCGATGCTATTGATGCCAGGGGTTTCGGATAAGCGACGTGCTATTTGGATTGCCAATTCTTCTTCTAGCGGCTTCACCTTGAGCGTCACGAACTCCATCAACTTGAAAGGATCTAAAGGTTCCCAAAGAAAAGCCGTCACCAATTTCAATATCTGCAAACTCGGACGCGCTGAAGAAGCCGATAAGATGCCTAAACTCGGCAAACTATCCTGCAAAAAAGCATTATCGAGGGTTCTATTTTTATCGCTTATCAGTAGGGTAGGGCGTAGCTTTGGATTTTTCTGAAACAACTTTGCGAGATAAGCCGCAGCCGTCGTTTCGCGCTTACTTTTTAGGATAAGAAGGCTGCCATCTGCTTGCAATTCGCTTGTTCCTTCTTGGGTATCTAAACGGCGTTGTAACTTTCCTAAATCATTATCTGCAACCGCTAAATGGGCTAAATCCTTGAATTGTTCAGCATTCGTGATGGTTGTCTTTCGCTTCGCTAATATCCCAAATAATCGCTGATAATGATGCGGTAATATCTCTAGTGGTTCTAGTAGACGAATTTCACTAATCGTCGTATTTCTATGCGCGGCAAAGTCCACAATTTGCGCAAAACGATCTGCAAAACCTGCGGAAAGCTCGATCCAAATCTCATCCGAATCGGGACGTGTATTAACAATAAATTCGACACGCAAATGCTGCTCCAATTCAGCAAGTACCTTTAGGCGTTCAGGCATATCAGTAGTAGGCGTAAAATCCCAATTGGCTAACAATAATTCATCGCGGCGCGATAATAATTCGGCTGCGGTAGCTAATTGATCTGCTTCAAAAGAGGCGCGATAAAAGGCTTCGGGTTGTTCTTCGAGGTACTTACTAATGAGTTGCCGATACTGCTCAATCCGTAAATATTCCGTTCCCGATGGATAACCTTGAAAGCCTAAACGGGCCTCCAACCAAGCCAATAATCGCTGCGGGCCAACATAGTCAATCGCCGCGCCGTCCTGCACCAAATTAGGGATGTGAATATCTTCGTCTAATCCTAAACCAAAGTAGATGAGCATTTAATCGCTTTTTGTTTATTTCGAGGGTGAAGATAAGTTTTTTGCTGATGGTTTTTTTTAATTGTATTCTTTTTTATCGAAATTGCCTTTGTTTGGATTGGAAGTGAAAAAATGAAGACAGAGGAAATTGATAAAATCAAGGACTATCCGTTTAATTAAGAGATGGCACTTAACGGATATTAATCTTTTGAGTTCTTTCATGAAGTTTTGGTGTATAAGATTAAAATAAAAATTTTCGGCTCTTTGACAAATCTTGCAAATCAGATTTGTGGACAGGCGAACTTGGAGTCGAATGTCCATTTTACAAAACTCATCAAAGAACCAAATCTTCTTTACATCTTCCCCAAAATCCTGTAACTTTGAAACAAATTAGGAATAGATGATAGCAACAGCAAAGACGGATATAAAACGGATGCGCTTCAGTGTAGAGGATTACCACAAGATGTTCGAGTCGGGCGTGATCACAGAACAAGATCGAGTCGAATTAATTCATGGAGAAATAGTACGTATGTCACCAATAGGAAGCAAACATGGAGGATATGTGAATGCACTCACCAATCTTATTACTAGAATATTAGGGAATAAAATCACTATTAGCGTCCAAAATCCGGTGCGTCTAAGCCGTTTTTCAGAACCCGAACCAGATATTGCAATTCTAAAAAATAGAGATGATTTCTATACAGAAAGCCATCCTACGCCTGAAGATGTTTTTTTTTTAGTGGAAGTAGCGGACACTTCTATAGGCTATGATTTTGATGTGAAGTTGCCACTCTATGCTGCTGCTGGTATTCAGGAAGTTTGGATTTTAGATGTCAATGCTCAACAAATCACGCAGCATACTTTACCTGATGGAAATGCTTACCTCAATACAGATACCTTCTCCAAAAGTAGTCTTCTGAAATGTACAATACTAGATTTTGAATTAGATTTGAAGACGGTGTTCCGAATGTAAAGTTTATTTACTCCGCCGTCTAAAAAATTGATGTAAAGCCTTTTCATACGAGTCATCCGTGCAAATGGAAATCGTATCCGAGCCACTTTTTAGAAAATTGGAACGGAAATAATCCTGATTCTCTGCAAACCATTTCGCGTAGTCTTCCCGTACTTTTTTAATGGACGTATCTATCCAACGTACTTTCCCTGTTTCTGCATCCAGAGCTTGAATCAAGCCGACATTAGGGAGCGTTCGCTCGCGCTCATCAAAAATATGCATACCGATAAGATCATGCTTTCGAGCTGCTATGCGTAGCGGATTTTCATAGCCTTGTGTCATGAAATCGGAGAGTACAAAACAAATACTTCGCTTCTTGATGACATTGGTAAAAAACTGTAAAGCTACACTCAAATCTGTACCTGTACCTTCTGGTTTGAAGTTGATTAGCTCTCGAATAATACGTAGAATATGCTGTCGTCCTTTTTTGGGCGGAATGTATTTTTCGATGGTATTGGAAAAGAAAATAACACCTACTTTGTCATTGTTTTGAGTAGCAGAAAACGATAATACGGCACTTAGTTCGGTCAGAATTTCGTTCTTCATCTGCTTATTCGTACCGAAAAAAGACGACTGACTAACATCAATCAAAAGGATAACCGTGAGTTCGCGTTCTTCTTCAAATATCTTTATGTGCGGACTTCCTGTGCGCGCAGTCACATTCCAATCTATATTCCGAACATCATCGCCATATTGATAGTCGCGTACCTCACTGAAGGACATACCACGCCCTTTGAAGGCACTCTGATATTCTCCCGAAAAGATGTGCTTGCTCAATCCTTTCGTCTTGATTTCTATTTTCCGAACTTTCTTGAGTAGGTCTGCGGTTTCCATAATGCTGTTTCTTTCATAGCACTTCGTACTATGTTATTGATTTCGTCCCCTTGGGACTTCTTATCTTATTTTGTAACTATTAAACAGAACAGAGAGCAGAGGCCATCTACAATAATTATCGGGATTGAGAAAATAGAGACTTAAAATACGGCTTTTTAATCGACCTCATCTCTGTTCTCGCAGTCAAACGGTCTCTTCTCTCTGTTCTGAATAATTATCTTACTTTTTGCGTTCTGTTACATAGTTCACCAAATCCTCGATAGAGGTGCGTGCTGGCGATGCTGGAAATTGATGTAATATCTCAAATGCTTCATCTCTATAACGGTACATTGCCTGCTGTGTGTATTCGATACCGCCACTTGTGATGACATAATCAATAACTTCTTGCACTTTTTTCTTATCCGTATTGTGTCGCTTCACGATATTGATAATGCGTCGGCGGTCACTACGCGAGGCATTTTGCAAAGCATAAATCAGCGGCAAGGTCATTTTCTTTTCTTTAATATCAATGCCAAGTGGTTTGCCTATATCGGCTGTACCATAGTCGAAAAGATCATCTCGAATTTGAAATGCCATCCCGATTTTCTCTCCGAAGAGATGCATTTTTTTAATGACTGCTTCATCTTTTGTTGTGGAGGCTGCCCCGCAGGCACAAGCCGAAGCAATCAAAGATGCCGTTTTTCCTCGAATGATTTCATAATATACACTCTCCTCTATATCCAAACGGCGTGCTTTTTCTAGTTGTAGCAATTCGCCTTCACTCATTGCTTCCACTGCTTCCGACATGATTTCGAGCAACTGGTATTGCTTATTTTTTAAGGAAATTAATAAGCCTTTCGAAAACAAATAATCCCCTACTATTACCGCTACTTTCTTCTGCCAAAGGGCATTAATGGAAAAAAAGCCACGTCGCTCATAGGAATCATCCACTACATCGTCATGCACTAAGGTTGCGGTGTGTAGTAGTTCAATCATGGATGCTGCCACATAGGTCGCATCATTGATTTCACCGCATACTTTGGCTGTCAGAAATACAAACATAGGGCGCATTTGCTTTCCTCTCCGTCGCACAATATAATAGGTAATGCGATCAATAAGCGGTACTTTGCTTCGCATCGAATCCCGGAAGTAGGATTGAAAGCTAGCAAGTTCCTTTTCGATAGGAGCTTTTATTGTACGAAGGGAGTTGCCCATAAGTTTTCTTTTCGCAGTGGTGTTCGTGTTCATATATACGTAACCACTCTAACTTTCAAAAGTTTTTTTAACTATTGAAAGTTTAGAATAAACGACACGACAATATACACGAAATCAGGAAAGTTATAGATAATTTTGTATAGGAAATGTGTTTTGTGAAAGAAATATAGAAAGGATGATTATACTGTTCGGGTAGTTTGGCTTGAATTTCTATTCAATCTGAAATGTGTTATCGAAACTCCGTTTCGTGCTTCACTTTCTGCCTAACTCTAAAAGGTCTTCTCTAGCACAAGCACTACTCCAATTCCTAAGGTATAGGCCACCAAATCGCGCCAGTCAAAAGTATTACCCAAGGTCATACGACGAAGCGCACTATTTTCCCAACCAATGTAGCTGCTGATGTCAATGTATTGCAAGCCTTCTACTGTGAATGCAAAGGCAAGTACTCCAAGTGCAAGCGGTATCGCCGCGACATCCAAGAAGCTATGTAGTATACAATAGATAAGAATGACGACCAAAAAATCGCCAAACACAGGACGAATAAAAGAATCTGTCGAAAAGTTAGCAATGAGTGCTTCGATGAGGAAAAGCACGATGGCAAATAGGAAATATTTTTTCTGGAAACGAATCATTTTTCTCGGTTGTAGATGGGTAAAACTAGGAGGGCAATCACTCCAAGCAGTACATTTGCTCCGATTTGGATGGCAAAAAACAGCATATTGGAAAAGGAGAAACCATCGTTAGAATCCACGCCATAAATGGTGAGTGCTGCCGTGACGAGTGTTTGATATGCTCCCATGCCTCCAGGCGTAGGCACAACGATACCTAATGCCCCAAATAAGAAAATCATGAGACCAACAACAGGCGAAAGACCCGCAGTAGGCGCGAATGCAAAAAACGCAAGATAGGTCATCAGGTAATACATGAACCAAATAGTAAGTGTATGCGCGATGAAGCCTAGCGGATTATCTAATTGTCGAATAGATAACACGCCTTCCCAAAGTCCTTTTAGGAAATTTAGGATTTTTTGAGCTAGCGCATGTTGCAATAATTGCGCTCGATAAATATATGCTGCTATTGCAAGTCCAAGTCCTAGTATTGCCGCTATCCAAAGCAAGCCATTTCCTAGAAGACGCTGTAGTAGACCATCTATATCGGCGTTTTCACTGAGGTAGCCCCAAAGTACATCGAATTGTAGTAGAAAGCCCAATGCCATCATCAAGGCAAGCATCAGCACATCAATGGCGCGTTCCACCACAATGGTACCAATTGCGTTTTCAAAAGGAACGTTTTCGTAGCGGGCTAGGGTAGCAGGGCGCACAACTTCTCCTACGCGGGGCAAACCTAAATTGGCAAAATAACCTAGCATTAGCGTCATAAAAGCATTCCAAAAACTAGGACGATAACCCAACGGCTGCAACAGCATCAACCAACGCGCTGCCCGACTCACGCAGCTAATGAAATAGCAAATGACTGCCATTCCAATCCAAAAGTAGTTGGCCGTCCGAAAGTCGTTCCAAATTTTATCTAATAGATTACAATCTTCGGCAGGAATGCCTTCTTCTTGGCAGTAATTGAGGTAGGACTCGTTTTGGCTACGATAGAGTAGGTACAATAGTCCGCAACCCAAACCCACAAAGAGTAGAAATTTCAGCGCGTTCCATAAGTGGTGTTTTGATTGCATAATTGAAAAGTCCTATTTATTCTTGTAGATTGCCTTATTGAGTAGAGCAGAGAGTAGAGACCATTTTGTTGAGAGAATAGAGACTTCAAATTACACATTTTAATCTACTCTCTGCTCTCTCAACGAAGTGGTCTCTACTCTCTGTTCTGAATAATTACAATATCAAATTATCAATCAGACGAATATCGCCTAGGTAAGCAGCCGTTGCTACTACTACGGTATCCGCAGCTTCAAAGGATTCGATAGATTGTAAGCTTTCGCCGTCTACTATTGAAAAATAATCTACTACGAAGCCTTTTTTAGTTAATTGTTCCGTTGCCCATGCCTCTATATCTTGAATGGATTGTTCGCCTATTTTTTCTGCTACGCTAGTAAGTGTTGCATGAATAGTAGGTGCGATAGCACGCTGTGCCTCTGTGAGGCGCGTGTTGCGGGAACTCATCGCTAAACCATCATTTTCTCGGACAGTTTTGCAAGTAGTTAACTTTATTTCTGACGCTATTGCTTTCAGCATATGCCGAATAATCGCCTGCTGCTGGTAGTCTTTTTGCCCCATGTATAAATTATCAGGGCGGGCAATATCTAATAAGCGATGAACGACTTGTACCATGCCATCGAAATGTCCTGGGCGATGCACGCCCTCCAGCACTTCCATAAGTTGTTCAAAATCTACCACTGGTGTAGGTGCAGCGTTTTTAGGGTAAATTTCTGCTACTGTGGGGACGAATACGGCACTACATCCAGCAGCATATAGCTTTGCCAAATCTGCATTAATAGTACGCGGATATTTCACTAAATCGCTTGCATCATTGAACTGCGTAGGATTCACAAAAATGCTGCACACTACATAATCATTCTCCGCTGCTGCCCGTTCTATTAAAGCAATATGTCCTTGGTGCAATGCGCCCATTGTTGGTACGAAACCAATCTGTTTGCCTGCCTTGCGCTGTTCTGCTACACGTTCTTGTAACTTTTTGACGTATTTGAAAATCTGCATGTGGACGCACATTTGTGTGATGAAAGAGCGCAAATATAGAAATTCAATAGGAAATTTTGCCTATTTGGATTTTTCGTTCAAAGAATTTGTAGAGCAACTCAATTTTTCTTGTATTATCTGCATTCATGCTAACATTTGAACTCAATGTAGTTGTTTTCATTTCGAAATAATTAAAAACACCTATTTTTTAGAGGAAAAATCACTCCTTTTCAAGAAAAGCCGAGCGAATAAAATAAATTTGCGATTCTTTAGTTCATACAGTATTAATTCACTTAATTTTTGAGTGAATTGTATGAAGGTATTAAGTACAAGGTCGTAGACATCTTAAATTAATATCTAACATAAGCGTAGTTAGCTTTTTTGTAAAGCTTTGATACTGCAAAAAGACTAAAAGCCAGTGCAAATTAATAATTTAGAAGAACAAGAAGTGCATCGTAGTAGTATGCTTGCACATGTCTAAATTAGGAAGAAGTAAAAGAACTCATGAGAAAAATAATCATCTTGGTAGCTGTTGTGTTATTGGCAGCAGCTTGTGTTACGCAGAAAAGTAGAAGTGATGTTTCCCCGATTAAAAAATTTAATCATGACCTCAATTCGGAGTTTAACGGCTACTTCAATGCGAATGAACTCTATGAAGCAGCCCTATTGACACTCAATGAAGGGCACTCTGATTATTATAATAAACTCTTACCGGTCTATAAGTATACTGCTACAGACAGTCCAGATGCAGTATCTTCTGATATGGACGAAGCGATTAAGAAAGTAACGGTTATCCGTGCATTGCATGAGCCAAGTCATTGGATAGATGATTGCTACCTAATGGCAGGAAAAGCTCAATATCTTAAACAAGACTACGAATCAGCAGAAGAGACTTTAAGCTATTTAGTGGATGAATTTAGTCCGGAGGCAAAGCTAAAGAAGAGTCGTAAGAAGAAAAAAAGTACAAGCAAAGCCAGCAAACCAAAAACACAAGCCGAAAAGAAAGCCAAAGAGCGAGAAAGAGAGCAAGTGCAGAAGGAACGTGAAGACGAGCGCAAGGACAAAGCTAAGACTAGAAAACAAGAACAAAAAGAAAAGAAGAAAGCCTACAATCAACGGAAAAAAGAACGCGAAAAAGAACTAAAAGCAAGACGCAAAGCTAGAAAACGCGGCGAAAAACCTGTACGTCGCTCTACGGAAGTGATAGGCGATGATACTCCAGAAGAAAAAACAACTACATCAAAAGAAAGCAAAAATACGCTTGAAGATGCTGCTAAGAAAGCCAAAGAAGAAGCTGCGCAAAAAGCAAAGGAAGAGAAGCTAAAGAAAGAAATCGAAAAGGACGAAAAAGATAGACCCTTCAAGCATCGTTCGGCACATCAAGAAGGGCAACTTTGGTTGGCGCGTACCTATATCGAGCGGGATAAATACGACCAAGCAAGTTACTTGATTCAGGGGCTAGAACGTAATCCTAATTTATACAAGGATGTAGCTAGCGAATTGGAAGCAGTGAAAGCGCATTACTTCATCAAACGGAAGCAATTCGATCAAGCGATTCCAGCTTTAGAAGTCGCAAAAGAAACTGCAAAGAAGCGGATAGATAAGGCGCGCATGGCTTATATTTTAGCACAAATATACCAGCAAAAAGGAAGCACTAGTTCAGCACTATCTTACTTTGAGGAAGTAGTAAAGCTAAAGCCAGCCTATGAAATGGAATTCAGCGCACGTCTTAGCATGACCCTGAGTGATTATCATTCGGGGGGTGCAAGTGTAGATAAAGCGATTAAGTCTTTAGAAAAAATGCTAAAAGACGAAAAGAATGTTGATTTTAAAGATCGCATCTATTTCGCTATGGCTGAAATCTACTTGAAAGATGGGCAAGAAAAACTAGGGGTAGAACACCTAAAGAAAGCCCTAAAAGAAGGTGGTGGAAATAATGCACAAAAGGCAGAAGCCTTAGTGAAATTGGCTTACCTTTTCTATCAGGAAGAAGATTATGTGAAGGCGAAAAACTACTTTGGAGAGGCACTTAGTTTGCTCCCAAAGACAGATGAACGGTATGATGATATCGAAAAACTCAATAATACATTAGCTGATGTGGCACGCAATATAGAAGCAGTAGCTTTGCAAGATAGTTTATTAAGCATCAGTCGCATGACGAATGATGAAAAGCGTAATATTGCTTACGAAATTCGGAAAAAGCAAGAAGAAGACCGAAAGAAAAGTATCCAAAACGCCAATAATTCAAAGTTTGGACCTAGATCGCGCCCTTCAGTAGGTACAGGTGGTGTAGCAAGGGCGACAGCAGGCGCAGCGAAGAGTTCGTTTTTCGCCTATGATGATAAATCAGTGAAGCGGGGTAAACGTTCCTTTGATCGTGCTTGGGGTGGTGATCGTGTCTTAGAAGATAATTGGCGACGCTCAAACCGTCAGAATAGCACGGCCTTTGATGAAGAAGATCGTGAAAA
Source organism: uncultured Saprospiraceae bacterium (assembly GCA_937959095.1). Classification (GTDB taxonomy): domain Bacteria; phylum Bacteroidota; class Bacteroidia; order Chitinophagales; family Saprospiraceae; genus JAAUTG01. Next base: position 5,796 of record CALGLY010000693.1, on the reverse strand, counting down.
CGAATTGGCATCTAACCGACTAGGCGATGAAGAAGTAGCTACGATTTTACGCGGAGTGCCACAATCACAAAAGCAGATAGAAGGAGCAGAAAACACACTCGCTGATGCTATGTTTGAGTTGGGAGTGTTGTATCGAGAACGCCTACAGAACTATAAAAAATCCGTAGAAACCTTTGAGCGTTTGCTGGAGCGTTTTCCTAATAATTCGCATAAGGCAGAGAGTTTGTATTATCTCTACCTTTCTCATAATGACTTAGGAAATAGTGCAAAAGCACAAGGCTATCGTGACCAACTGGTGAAGGAATTTCCTGAAAGCATCTTCGCGCAAGTGCTGACAGACCCGAATTATTTAGCAAAGATAAATGCTGAAGAAATGCGCCTTACCAACTACTATAACGCGGTCTATGCTAATTTTACCTCCGACAATTATCAAGTTGCCTACGATAGTTTGCAACAAGTAGATACGCGCTTCGGAGCAACCAATCCATTGCAGCCACGCTTTGCGTTACTTGCTGCTATGACACTTGGGAAGCTAGAAGGAAAAGAAGCCTATGTTCGTTCGCTGAAAGATGTAGTAGCAAAATACCCAAATACAGCAGAGCAAATTCGTGCGCGTGAGATACTTCGGTTATTAGGCACAAGTGTTGGTTCTATTCCTGGTGGCGGCGATCTTAGTGCCGATGAACGCTATAAATATGAGCCAGAGAAATTACATTATTTAGTCATTGCACTTCCTCCAGAAGCAGTATTGAATGATGTGAAAATCAATGTATCTGACTTCAATCGGAAATATCATACTAATGATAAATTGCGTATTTCTAATATCTATTTAGATGGTCTGAATGGTGGAGATCGCACCCCTTTAGTCGTAGTGCGTCGCTTCAAGACCGAAGAAGATGTAATGAATTATTACAGAGGAGTAGAGAAAAATTCTAGGGATTTTATTCAAAATATAGACTATGAAATGTATCCAATTACGCAGACCAATTATAGAGAAGTACTAAAAAGTAAGAGCTTAGAAGATTATAAAGCCTTCTTCCAAGCGAATTATCTGAAATAGAGTATTTGAACCATATAAGGCATATGAGAACATATAAGTAGAATAAATCGCAAAGCGATTTTAAATTTAAAACTTAAATGTTCTTATATGCCTTATATGGTTTTATAAAAGCCCAGCCGCTACATCCCGAATAACATCTAGCAGAAAATCTACGGTAGCCTCTGTTTTCCGATGATTGATAAGGCAAGCCCGCAGTACAAATTCCTCATTCAGTTTCGTACCCGTGATAAAGACACGTCCATCCGCTTCCAGTGCTGGAATCAGTTGTGCATTGATCGCGACGATTTCTTTTTCTGTTGCCAAATCACCCGTATAACGGAAGCAAGCAATCGCTAAATCAGAACGCGCTTTAAGTTCAAAATCGGGGGCTTTTTCCACCTCATCGGCGAGGTAGCGTGCCAAGTCGATATCCTTCTGTATCATATCCGTGATGCGTGCTGCACCATAAGCTTTGAAGCTCATCCACACTTTCAGGGCTTTCGCATTGCGTGAGAGTTGAAAATAATGTTCATTAAAATCGAGCCGTCCTTTTTCGCCCTCTAGTTCCGTATCGAGGTAGTCCGCTTGCTTGAAATAGGTGCGACGAAGCGTTTTCCAATCCTTCACCAACAAACAACCTACTTCAAAGGGCTGATAGAGCCACTTATGAAAATCGGTTGCTACAGAATCCGCCAATTCCATGCCTTTATATTTTGCTTTTGCAGAAGGCGCAGCCGCAGCCAAGCCACCGTATGCCCCATCAATATGAAACCAAAGGTTATACTTTTTCGCTAGGGCAGCCATTGCCTCAAAATCGTCGATTGCACCCGTATTCACCGTACCTGCATTGCCCACTAGACAGAAAGGCTGCAAGTCCGCTGCGAGGTCGGCTTTTATCTGTGCTTCTAAGGTAACTATATTGATGGTAAAGTCCGAATTGGTTGCAATACGTCGCAGATTATCCGTACCAATACCCAGCGTATCGAGGCTCTTATCCACGCAGCCATGCACTTCCTTGGAGGCGTATACAACGAAGGGCTTTTGTCCAAATAAGCCTTTCTTTCTTATATCTTTTTGTTCAAAAAAGACATTACGTGCCACGGTCAGCCCTGCTAGATTTGCCGCCGAACCGCCACTCACTAGCACCCCCGATCGAAATTCATCGAGTCCGATCATGCTTGCGCCCCACTGCACCACGCGCTTTTCTATCTCACTGATGGCAGGAGCTAAATGCCACTTCCCGACATTCTGATTGATGGTAGCCGCCAACTGTTCCGCCACTATGGATACCTGATTGCCGCCACACATCACATAGGCATACATATGCGGGCCGAGGTTGCCTGTAGCCGTATTAAGGACTTTTTGTTGCACCTCTTCTAGTAGTTCAAAGTTATCCATACCTACTTGGGGCAAGGCTTCATCGAACCAACTCGCCACTTCCGTTTGCGGATACGCATGAAAGGCTTTTTGTGTCTCTAAATCCTGAAATTGATGCAATACCATATCCCGACTCTTATCCAAAAGTGCCTTGAAAGCGGCGGGGCTTGCATCGAGCGTGTGCTTTGTCATATTGTATTCTCTATTTTTCCAAAAGTTCCTTTCTGATGATGGCGTTAAATTTATCCACTTCTTCCAAATAAGGAGAATGCGCAGATTGCTCAAAAGTATAAAATTTTTTGTAGGGGGCTTTTAGTTCATTGAAGAAGTCTTTCGCTTGGTCGTGTGGTATGTTATAATCGTGCAGCCCATGCACGATAATGACAGGAATTTGAATTGTATCTATTTCGTTCACTAAGGTGCGTTCCATGCGTTGTGTCCATAGGGCATCTAAAGAAAATTGAAGCCCTTGGATATAATTTATCTTTTGCGAAATAGTATATTCTGGCGTATGGTACAAGGGGATGAGGAGCGACGATATGATTTCTAATTCCTTCCCGTATTCTATGCCACCGTATTTATTTACATAGCTGCGGTGCTGCCACCCAAAGCGGTCATTCCACTCCGTCATCGTGAGGAAAGAGTCAGGAAATTCGAGTTTTGCCAATTCCTCCATGCCCTCTTTATCGTTTAGCTCAGCGGCTTTTTCTTTCACCCACTCGAAGGAGATGCGCTCTCCTTCATACTTGTTGCTCGATTGCGCCATGCCTATATAAGAATGAAATAATTCAGGATGTTTATGGATTAAAAGGATGCCTAAATGACTTCCCCAAGAATGCCCCAGAAGGTGGATCTTTTCTTTTTGGAATCGCTGCATCAAGTATTGACTGACCTCCACGGCATAGGATATGAAACTATCTATTTTCATATCTTCTGGGGTTATGGTGCTAGAGTACGACCGACCACAAGCAAACTGATCCCACTGCACCACCACAAATTCCTTTTCTAGGATCAAGTCAGGATTTCGAAGTCCTGCATTGATCGAGTTGCCTGGGCCACCATGCAAAAATAGAAGTACCTCCTTCGTAGAATCTACGCCACGAATAGTCATATGCTGTTCTACGCCTCCAAGCAACAGTTTTTTTTGTTCCGCGATGCTTTTGGGAATTGCATTTCCTTTATCATCAACAAGGGGCTGAATCGTTCCAGGACTCTTTACCCAAAGAAGCAAGAACAAACCTAAAAGTAGCACTATCGTACCTCCTAAGAGTGCTATTATTGTTTTCTTCCAATGAAACATATTGCTTGTTTTTTATTGATAAGGAACGATGACTTAATAAATTGTGCACTTTATTCTTGTACGTTGCCTAAGGCAATCTACCTCTATTCCTAAAACAAAAAAAGGTCAAAGACTATCGTAGTCTTTGACCTTTTTTTGTCGCCTTGTGCACACTTGAAATGCTGGCGACTCTAACCGCTCATTATTATTCTTATTTAAATACTTTTATATGCCTTGTGCACACTTGAAATGCTGGCGACTCTAACCCTGCAATTGTTTATTTTGTTGAAAATCAATTAGTTGTGTTAAAAGTTTTGTCATCTAACTGTCAGAAGTAAGATATTAAAGATTTAACTATTTGTCTTTTAGACTTTTTTGCGGTTCTCTAAATTTGATTTTTTTATGTGAAAATTTTGTTAAATTATTTATAATCACCTAATAATCAGACGTTTAAAGTTGTTTTAAAACAAAAAAATGTATTAATAATTTAACTATTCGGCAAAAAAACCGACTTTTTTTTCAAAAAGTGTATTAATTGCTGAAAGCCAGTGTTATAAAAACGTTATGATTCAACATATAAATAGTGTTTTTTAGTGTTATAATTAATTCGCGTTTATTTCAAAGAGCAATAGCGCAAATAATGGATAGCCTTATGTATAAAGCTCCTTCATTGCACTTTTGTAAAGTTATAAAAAAATAAGGAACAAGCTAGTATTCTTTTTACAAATTTATACTATCGAAGTTTTACCTTTGCCCACAAAGCATTCCAATGAGATTACAAATCACTCTTTTAGTTCTTAGTTTTCTTTTTCTGTATACTAGCTCGCACGCCCAACGCTTCGAGGGTGCACTCATAGCAGGTGCAAATTTTGCACAAATCGACGGCGACGACCTAGCGGGCTACAATAAGTTTGGCATTCACGCTGGTGCGCGCGTAACGGCAGTACTGAATCCGAAATGGCGGGTCAGCATGGATTTACTCTACAGCCAACGCGGTAGCGCACGTGGACCAAATGAGTTCGCCTTTGCCTTCGATAATATCAGTCTTAACTTCGTAGAAGTTCCCATCCTAGTGCAACTCGTCGATTGGAGAGTGCATTTTGGAGCAGGCTTTGCCTACAGTCGCCTATTCAGTCATAAAGCCATCGATGGCAATGGTGAAGATGTGAGCGCAAGCAGACCATTCAAATCGAATAATGTATCCTTTATCGCCGATGCTACCTACTATACCAATGATCATTTTGGCATTGGGATGCGTTGGAATATCGGCGCTCTAAATATAGAACCCGATCGAGGTAACAGTGCTTTAATTGAGAAATGGTTAAGCCTACGCTTTATCTATCGCTTCAATAAAAGCGTCTACGCAGAAGAGGAATAATGAAGGACGGACGGGTAGTTGTCTTCGACATCTTTGACGGGGGACGGGTGCTTATCTTCGATAAGTTTGACGGGAGATTGAAGTATTGTTTTTTTTTCAAAAAACCGTCGAGCTTGCCTGCTGACAAGCAGGCACAGCGACCATAAAAAAAACGTATGAATATTTTAATATTAGGAAGTGGAGGAAGAGAGCATGCCTTTGCTTGGCGAATCAATCAGAGTGGGGCTTGTACGCAGTTGTATATTGCGCCAGGGAATGCTGGCACGGCACAGGAAGGAATGAATATTCCGATAGCTCCAACGGATTTTGAAGCAATCAAGGAATTTGTGATAGAGGAAGAAATAGAAATGTTGGTAGTCGGGCCAGAAGTACCACTCGTGGAAGGGATTTATGACTTTTTTCAGGAAGACGAAGCCTTGAAAGAAGTGGCGGTCATCGGGCCATCCAAAGCGGCAGCACAACTGGAAGGGAGCAAAGCCTTCGCGAAGCGATTCATGGATGAATTCGGAATTCCGACCGCAGCTTATCAAGAATTTACCTTGGAAACCAAAGTAGCCGGCTTGGAGTATATCGCGCAACAAACACCACCTATCGTACTGAAAGCAGATGGCTTAGCAGCAGGAAAAGGCGTATTGATATTGGACTCTATCGCAGAGGCACAAGCGGCTTTTTCGGAGATGCTAGATGGCAAATTCGGAGCAGCAAGCGCGAAGATTGTCATCG
>CALGLY010000692.1 GCA_937959095.1 uncultured Saprospiraceae bacterium | reverse complement strand
TTCCAGTTTTCTTCGTTACAAAATCGGGCTTCATAACCAGTTATGTTCCCAATTTTGCGCCTGCTTGTAGCAGACAAGCCTCGAATACTAAAAAAATAAGCTTAGTCAAAATACAAATAAACTTTTGTTACAGTGTATTAGAGTCGCCTTATTTCAGGATAAGTTGGATATTGACTTTTGACTCTTAAGGAATGAATCAGTATTTCTAAATGTAAATCAAACAAAATAGTATAAGAACTATCATTATTTGTGTTATTTTAGTATTTAATATTAAAAATGTTGTATGATATATTAGATATAAAATTTAATTTTACTAAAAAAGATCATTCCCTAATAAATCTTCTGAGCGAATAATAATAATTTAAGTAATGAGGCAACTAAGCACGCGAACAAAGATAATGTACGGTTTTGGATTCTCTGCAAAGGGCATCAAAGACGGCATTTTTCAGCTTTTTCTATTCTTTTATTTTAGTCAAGTCTTGGGTTTAGATGCGGCTTTGGCTGGTACATCTACCGTGGTTGCTTTGGTTTTCGATGCCATTTCTGATCCTTTGGTCGGCATGCTTTCTGATAAATGGAAATCCAAAAAATGGGGTCGTCGGCATCCGTTTATGCTTGCCTCTGCCTTGCCTCTAGGACTTTTCATTTACTTACTCTTCTTGCCGCCCGAAGGACTCGGACAAATGGGCTTATTTTGGTGGCTCACTATTTTCACTATTCTAGTACGGCTTTCCTTGACCCTTTTTTTAGTGCCAGGGATGTCGCTCGGTGCAGAACTCACGGATGACTACGAAGACAGAACCTCCGTGACCGCTTATCGAATTATGTTTGCGGCTTTGGTCGCGCCTTTTGTTATTATTTTTGGCTTAGTCTTCATGTTCACCCCCACCGAAGAAATGTCGAATGGGCTATTTAATGCGGAAGCCTATCCCAAATTTGCATTACTTTGCGGTGTACTCATCACTCTAATTATCCTATTCAGCACTTGGGCAACGCGCGATTCGATTCCCTATTTACCACAAGCAAACGATACCGAAACACGCGTGACTGTAAAAGATATTTTTGCTAATTTAGCTTTAGCCTTCAAAATGAAATCTTATCGTACACTAGTTCTTTTTGTGATGACCATTTATATCGCAATTGGCATTGGTACGATATTCATTCCTTATTTCACGACCTATTATTTCGGACTTTCTGAAAAAGAACTTGCCTTGCTTCCTTTAGCTTCGGCAGTTGGTGGCATCGCATCGCTTATCTTCGCCCCCCTCATGGGTAAGCGATTGGATAAACGCCAATCTACTATCATAGGTACGGTCTTTTTTGCCTTATTTTTTAGTCTTCCTTTCTCTTTGAAGTTAATGGGTTTGTTCCCCGAAAATGAAAACCCTTTGTCGCTTTACTTATATGTTTCCTGCAATACCGTTGCCTATTCCTTCATGTTCGTGACGCTAAGCATTGCCAACTCTATGATGGCAGATGTAACCGACGAACATGAACTGAATACGGGTGAGCGTGAAGAAGGTTTGTTCTTTTCTACAATGTCTTTTGCTTATAAATGTACGGTAGGTTTAGGCTATTTTTTAGCAGGTATTTTACTCAATATTATTGCCTTTCCAAAGCAAGCAGATGTAGCCGACGTACCAGTAGAAACGATAAGAAGTCTAGGCCTAATAGGTGGCCCAGTACTTTTTTTGATTTATATTTTTGCCCTTTTTTTTATAGTTTCTTATCCTATTAGTAGAACGCGTTATCAAGAAATTCGGGCGGCTTTGGAGGAAAAAAAAATGTAGCAATTTGTCAGAAGCAAATTAAGAATTTTACATTGCATCCTCTTTCGACGAATGAAGATTCAGAAAAATTTTGAACCGCTCTTTTCCTTTCTCTGTCAAGTAGGGGTAGCAAAGCATGAAATTCGCTTCCAAGCCTTTTTGTACCACATTCTCTTTTAGACCACGCATCGTCATTTGAGCAAACCAAAAGTGATTGTTAATCAAAATTTGTTCGGATAAACGGTCATATAGGTCAGGCATTTCTTCGGGTGCTTGTTTCATATAGCCGCGCCCAACGGATAGATAATTTATATTTTTGATAATTTGTAAGGCAACCTCAATTTGTTCTTGGAGTGCCTCTTTCATCTCCGGATAGGTCTGTATGATGTTGTTCGTATCCAGATAAAAGAAGCGAAAATTTCCCTCAAACTCAAAGTATTTCTTAGCAATTTCTAAGCCTTGATCTTCCTTTATTAATAAATCATTTCTCCCATAGACCTCTTCCTGTAGTATCTCTCCCATATAGGTGAAGACCGCAAGTACTAGATCTTTTTTAGTACTAAAATGATAGTTAAAATTACTTAAACTAATACCCGCCTCTTTAGCTATATCTTGATTTCTAACGTTTGTCAACCCCTTATTGTTAAATAAGGTGATAGCTGCTAGTATAATTTTCTTCTTGGTTTTATTCATAAATGCTTTCTAAATATTGACTTCTAAAACTGCAATTTAAGTTCTCTTTACTCAAAAACTCAATTCCTAATCACTTCGTTTCAAAAACTATATTTAAAATACAATTTAACAGACAATATTTATATATTGCATACAAATAAAATAGGCGCGCTTAATGAAAGAAAATCAAAATTCGACCGTAAAAGAATACGATATCGCCATAATAGGTGCAGGCTTTGCAGGCCTAGGGACAGCTATCCGTCTAAAAAAGCAAGGCACTACCAACTTCATTATTTTTGAACGAGCGAATGAAATTGGTGGCACTTGGCGCGATAATACCTACCCTGGCTGTGCTTGTGATATTCCATCTTTATTGTATTCTTATTCCTTTGAGCCTAACCCGAATTGGACGCGCTCCTTCTCCAAGCAAGGCGAAATTTTCGAGTACATGAAAGGCTGTATGGATAAGTGGAACTTGCGCGACCAAATTCAATTCAATACAGAAATTGCCTCGGCTGCCTTTGATAAAAATAAAGGGCGATGGCATATCGCGGACAAAGTAGGAAATAGCTATACTACGCGCCTACTCATTTCCGCAGCAGGCCCCTTCAATGAAGCCTTGATACCCAACATAAAAGGCAGAGATCGTTTTCAGGGCGAGAGTTTTCATTCCTTACATTGGAAACACGACTACGACCTCAAAGGCAAACGAGTCGCTGTAGTAGGTACGGGCGCAAGTGCAATACAGTTTGTGCCAGAAATAGCTCCTGTCGTAGATAAATTGTATGTCTTTCAGCGTACCGCGCCTTATATCGCACCGAAACCCGATAAAGAATTTACGGAAGTAGCCCACAAACGTTTCAAGCGGTTTCCGTGGTATCAGCGATTTTGGAGGGAGTTCATTTATTGGTTTTTAGAATGGCAAGGCACAGCCCAATATTCGGATAATGCCCGACGTGCTGCCCGAAAAAAACTGTCTTTAGATCATTTAGATACTCAAATAAAAGATCCCGAACTGAAAAAGAAACTGACTCCCGATTATGCCTTTGGTTGCAAGCGCGTTTTGATTTCAGAGAATTATTACCCCGCTTTAGCGCGCGAAAATGTGGAGTTGATATCAGAAGGCGCAGGCGAGATAAAGCCAAATTCGATTTGTGCCAAGTCGGGTCAAGAATTTGAAGTAGATACTATTATATATGGTACAGGTTTCTACACGACGGAATTTCCAAACATCTATAAAGTATATGGCAAAGAAGGGCGCAATGTCTTTGAAAAATTCAATGAAGAAGGACCAGAAGCTTATTTAGGAATGGCAGTCACGGACTATCCCAACTTTCTATTTATGGTTGGACCAAACTCTGGCTTAGGACACAATTCCATTATTCACATGATGGAATCGCAACTTAACTATATTTTAGATTACTGGAAAAAATTGTCTAAGACCTCTAACCCGAATACCTATTTTGATATAAAACCAAACGTTCAAGCAGCCTTTAATAAGGATATTCAAGAAAAATTATCGAAAATGGTATGGTCAAGTGGTGGCTGCAAAAGCTATTATTTGAAAAATAACGATGGCAAAAACACCTCTATCTGGCCAGGTTCTACGATGACTTATCGAAGCAAAACGAAGAAAATGATTTTGAAAGAATATGATATTACTACTCCAGTAAATTTGGCTTGATTCCGCGATAAAGCGCATCAAGTTCGCGCCCCTTATGTTTTTCAAAATAAAGATAGTAAATTGTTGCTCCTATATACAGTATTGCTAATTTGATTTTTTTGAACCATATAAGGCATATAAGAACATATAAAGTAAATCGCTTTGCGATTTTAATAAAAAAATTATATGCCTTATATGGTTCAAAACAGACAGACAAAACGAAGCACACATGAGTAATAAATTTGATTTCGATTTTTATAAGTGGGAAAAAAATACGCCAAACGCACCTTTCTTGCGCCAACCGTTTGGGGATACTTGGGAGACATGGACGTGGGCAGAAGTAGGACAAATGGCACGTAAAATGGCCAGTGGCTTGAAAGCATTGGGCTTACCGCCTAAAAGCCATATCGGTCTCGTATCGAAGAACTGTCGGGAATGGATAGTGGCAGATGTTGCGATTATGATGGCGGGCTATGTCTCTGTGCCATTTTTTGCGACTTTGACAGGCAAGCAAATCGCGCAAGTATTGAAATTGGGGGATGTGAAAGCGTTGTTTGTAGGTAAAATGGAAGTATGGGACGATATGAAAACGGGCGTACCCAAGGATATGCCAATCATTGCATTTCCGCATTATAAAGGCAATTCAAAAATTACCGAAGGGCAGCAATGGGATGATCTTATGGAAAAGCATGATCCTATTGACAAAGTAGCTGATTTGATGCTGGATGATACTTGGACAATCATCTTCACCTCTGGTACTACGGGTACACCAAAGGGCGTGGTTTTGGATTATCGAATATTAAACAATGCCAGAATTCCAACAGAAACCAATAATCCTTTGAAAGTAGATATGAATGGGAATAATCGATTTTTTTCCTATTTACCACTCAATCATATTGCCGAGCGCGCAGTAGTGGAATCGGGCGTAATGTGCTATGGCGGAACCGTATCTTTTTCTGAATCCCTAGCTACTTTTGCCAAAAACCTCGCCGATACCAAACCAACTATCTTCTTTGGTGTACCGCGTATTTATACCAAGCTACAACAAGGAATTTTAAGCAAAATGCCACAAGCAAAACTAGATAAATTGCTTCGTATTCCGATTATATCAGGCATCGTGAAGAAGAAGATTCGAGGAGGACTAGGATTCAATGATACCAAAGCTTGGGTATCGGGCGCAGCACCACTTCCTGAACCAACGCGGCTTTGGTACAAAAAACTAGGCATCCACATCACAAATGGCTATGGCATGACAGAAAATTGTGCAATTTGTACTGTTTTGGATGGAAAAATAGATAAGCCAGGCTCTGTAGGGCGCGCACAAGCAGGCGTGCAATTGAAAATAGAAGAAGGTTCGGATGAGATTTTGATGAAAGGAGCTTATGTAATGCGTGGCTACTACAAAAATCCTGAAAAGACTGCCGAAGTAGTCGATGCAGATGGTTGGCTACACACCGGCGACCAAGGGCGCATTGATGAGGAAGGTTACCTCTACATCACGGGACGGGTGAAAGATACCTTCAAAACAGCAAAAGGAAAATATATTATTCCAAGTCCGATAGAAGAGCAATTCAGTAGCAATACCCATATCGAACAACTTTGTTTGATGGGCTTGGGTTGTGTGCAACCGAGTTTATTAGTCAATCTTTCTGAAAGTAGTGCCGCCTTGCCACGCGAAGAAGTAGCAGCAGAATTAGTAGAAACACTAAAAGCAGCGAATGCAAATTTACCAAGCTATCAGAAAGTAAGCAAAATTGTAGTCACGAAAGAGACGTGGACAGTAGATAATGATTTAATAACGCCTACGCTAAAAGTGAAACGTAGCAAAATGGATGCGCGTTATTTGAATGCCCTTTTGGAATGGGAAACGCAGAAAGACAAGGTGATTTTTGAGTAAAATGTTATCGTCATCGTTCTTGGTAGAGACAATTCATGAATTGTCTCTACCAAGAACAATCGTAAACAATATATCCATGTTGAAGGATGTCCGCCTACCATCGAATATAGATCAATTAATAGCAGAAATAAAAACCGAAGGCCCAGGCGAATGGATGCCTGGAGAAACTGGCTATGCTAGAAATGGCGAGGTAGATCTTTGCTACGAAACCATAGGCGAAGCCAAGAAAGGGAATGTGCTACTTATTAGCGGACATAGCCAAACTATGTTAGCCTATCCGAAGCATTTCTATCAGCCGCTAGTAGATGCTGGCTATCGCATTATTCGTATGGATAATCGAGGCGTAGGGCAATCCTCTTGGATGAATAGTTGGAGCAGAAAAAATACCTATACGCTCTCCGATATGGCAGCAGATGTCATTGCTATTTTTGATAATTTAGAAATCAAAAAAGCACATATTGTAGGCATGTCGATGGGTGGTATGATAGGACAAACCCTAGCTATCGAGCATCCTGAACGGGTACAATCACTCACTTCTATTATGTCCACAGGCTACTATTACGATCCTGAATTGCAAGGCGAACCAGAACCTTTTAAGCAGCGTATGGTTTCAGTTACGGTACTTTATGGGCAAGATCTCACAACATTAGAAAATAAGCTAAAAATACATCTCGCTATCAATCGTTTATTGAAAGGAAAGGGCGAAGCAAATTTTCCAGATAAATTGGTGCTACAGAAAGCATTTTACGAAAATACAAAACGGAACGGCTATAGCACAACAGCCTTCATGCAGCATGGCTATGCGATTAAAAAATCAGGTTCGCGCTATGAAGGTTTGAAACAATTGAGTGTACCAACGCTCGTCATTCATGGCACAGATGATACGCTCGTACTTGTTGAACATTCCGAAAAATACGCGCAGATGATTCCCAATGCTAAGACCTTGTTTTTGGAAGGGATGGGGCATCATTTACCAGAGGAATACACGCCCCAAATGCAGGAAGCTATGCTTGATTTATTTGAAGTGGCAAATATGAAAGAAGAAAGTATAGCTTAGTTTTTCGCTATTAAGAAGAAAAAATGAAAAAGGCGTATCCAAAATCAATTTTTGAATTAATAGATTCAGAAAACTTTCGAAAAAGGACAGGAATGTACCTTGGAAAGAATTCAATTTCAAATCTCCGAATATTCATGGATGGTTATCAAATCTGTGAAATGTTCAATGAGATTAAAGCTGAAAATACTACTCCACCTTTTTGGTTGTTCTTTAAATGGATATGTAAGTACTATAATCATGATGGTTCCTATTATAGTTGGGATGGAATAATTCTCCAAAATTCCGAAAATGATGAAGCAAAAGCATTAAGCACCTTTTTTAAACGGTTCGATGAATTTCGAAACCTCAAACCTAAAAAATTAATAACGTGCCAAATTACTGAAAAAGAAATAGAGTACTTTTCTGTGCATAATAAAATCGTAAGACGGAGGATTTTTGAGGAGAAAGAAACTATAATTGGGCCTGCGAACAATTTATTTATTGTAGAATACGACAAGGAATTAGGAAGTGCAAGCTATCATCGAAAAAAAGAACAAGGAATAATACATTCAAAGCATTTTGAAACGACAGATAAAGCAATTTTAGAGGCAGAAAAAGAGTATGGGAAGTCCCTAAAATGGAAAGAAATACCAAAGACTGATTTAAAAATGATTTACGAATAAATAAATTAAAGAATCAAATAGGACTATATAAAAATGAAATCATTCATCATAAATCGAATCAAAAGTATTGGGCGTAATGCATTTATGCCTAAAAATGTAGATGCACTCATCACAGAGATAAAAGCAAAAGGCCCACAAGAGTGGATGCCTGGCGAAACGCATTTCACACACAATGGAAACGTACATTTATGCTATGAAACCATAGGCGAAGCCAAGCGAGGTACTATCTTCATAATTAGTGGTTTGGTGCAAACCCTCTTGGGTTATCCCAAGCATCTACATGAAGGTTTTTTAGAAGCAGGCTATCGCGTAGTACGGATGGATAATCGAGGCGTAGGGCAATCTTCTTGGATGAATAATTGGTCGAAAGAGAATGCCTACACGCTCGAAGATATGGCGAGTGATGTCATCGCAGTCATGGACGACTTAAATCTGCCAGAAGCCCATATTGCAGGTATTTCGATGGGCGGCATGATTGCACAATCCGTTGCGATTAATTACCCGAAGCGCGTACAATCGCTCATTTCCATCATGTCCACAGGTCATTTATTCGATCCTGAACTTACTGGCATTCCCACTGATTTTCGAGGACAATTTACACTCATCACGCTTTTGCATGGCTTAAATATTAGCACTGTAGATCAACGATTACGTTTCCGTTGTGCTACCTTTAGTATGTTTAAAGGCAAAGGAGACTACGAAATGGATATTCGTGCCATGATTGATAAAGGACTCTATGAACTTATCAAACGGAGTGGCTATAATGTAAAAGCCTTCGATCAACAAGGAGCAGCGGTCAAAAAATCAGGTTCGCGCTATGAGGGTTTAAAGAAATTAAACGTACCAACGCTTGTCATTCATGGCACAGATGACCCACTCATCAAGATAGCACATTCTAAAAAATATGCCCCTATGATACCCAACGCAAAAACCCTCTTTGTAGAAGGCATGGGGCATGATGTACCAGCAATATATATGCCACAAATTAATGCTGCGATGCTAGAATTATTGGCATCCGTAGAAGTAGAAGCAATTGCATAATGAATTGGCAGATACTTGAACGAGTTGCTGCCAATTGAAATTATTTAAATGAAATTATTAGCAAATAAAATAGCACTTGTTACAGGTGCAGCGAATGGAATTGGAAGAGCAACGGCAATAGAACTAGCCAAGAAAGGAGCAATCGTCATCGCTACAGACATCAACGAAAAGGACTGCAACACAACCGTTTCGATGATAACTGCCAACGGAGGTACTGCCGAATTCATGCAGCTCGATGTCGCGAAACAAGACGAAGTAACTGCTGTAATAGACGCAATTGTAGCGAAACACGGTGGCTTAGACTTAGCGGTGAATAATGCAGGAATTGGCGGTGTTATGGCTCCTTTGCACGATATAAAACTAGAAGACTGGAATAGAATGATGGACATCAATCTGACAGGGCAATTCTTCTGTATGCAAGCCGAACTAAAAGCGATGTTAGCCAGTGGTGGCGGAAGTATTGTAAATATAGCATCCCTAGCAGGTATACAAGGAGTCCCTTATGGTGGTGCCTATTCCGTAGCCAAGCATGGCATGGTGAGTCTAACCAAAACAGCCGCCATCGAGTATGGGACATCAAATATTCGCGTCAATGCAGTAGCACCAGGTTTCACGGAGACAGGAATACTTAGTCCAATTCCAAAGCAAGTCCTTGAATTCAACAAAAATTATCAAATTCCAATGAAACGTTTCGGTAAACCCGAAGAAATCGCGCAATCTATCGCCTATCTTTTGGGACCAGAAGCATCCTATGTGAATGGAACGATTCTCTATCTAGAAGGCGGCGCGAGAGCATAATAAAAACCTAAACGCATTCAAATGGATGCGTTTAAAAGAAGTAAAAAATAGCCCAACGGGCTAACAGCATTAAGATAGGGCAACGCCCTATTAACTAACACAAAACCTATGCCACAATCCCTATCAAAAGTATACGTCCACCTCGTGTTCAGCACCAAGCACCGCAAACCAATGATAGATGAAGCAATAGAAAAAGACCTATTCGCTTATCTAGGAGGTATCTGCAAGAGATTAGAATGCAATCCCATACAAGTAGGTGGCTATCGAAATCATGTGCATATATTATGCCTATTATCTCGAAAAATCACCCAAGCAAAATTAGTAGAGGAAGTCAAGAGAAATTCCTCGAAATGGATAAAAACAAAAGGAGAGCAATACGAGAACTTCTACTGGCAAGATGGGTATGGAATATTCTCTGTCAATCCAGCACAAGTAGATGTTGTAAAGCGATATATTCAGAATCAGAAAGCACATCATGAGCGTAAGAAGCGAACGTATAAGCAGGAGTTTCGAGCGTTCTTGAAGAAGTATCAGGTGGAGTACGATGAGCGATATGTATGGGATTAGGCTTTCGCCCCTTCAGGGCTTAGGTACACGACCATACTAGTGCCTAGCAATAGGGCTTCACCCTATCTTAGTGCGACTTGCCCCGATGGGGCGTTATAGTAGTAAGTCCAACGGACTTACATCATTAACATAGGGCATCGCCCTATGCAGACACAGACTATGTATCAGAAGAATCTATTCGAGGGGAAGACCGCCCTAGTAACAGGCGGACGCAGCGGCATCGGCTACGGCATCGCGAAGCAATACCTAGCATTAGGTGCGACGGTCATCATCGCATCGCGCAAAGAAGAACCACTAGCAGCAGCAGCAAAGGAATTAGGCTGCGACCACAAAGCCTGCGACATCCGCAAAGAAGAAGACATACAAGCCCTCGCCGACTATATCAAAGAAACGCACGGACGTTTAGACATCCTCATCAATAATGCAGGCGGGCAATTCCCTGCCCCTGCCGAATTAATTAGCTTCAAAGGCTGGGCGGCTGTCATCAATAATAACCTGAATGGCACTTTTTATATGTCGCAGCAGATGGCGCAACGCTTTTTCATACCACAGAAGTCAGGCGTTATTCTCAATATTATTGCGAATATTTATCGCGGCTTTCCGGGTATGGCACATACGGGCGCAGCACGGGCAGGCGTAGATAATTTGACCAAAACCCTAGCACAAGAATGGGCAGAATATGGTATTCGAGTCAATGCAATTGCGCCAGGAATCATAGAGTCATCGGGTTTAGATACCTATCCTGATATGATAAAACAATTCTTCAATGATGCACGAGATGCGAACTTGATGAAACGATTCGGTGCAGTAGAAGACGTGGCGAATGCCGTAATGTTTTATACTTGTCCACTTTCGGCTTATATTAGTGGCACAACGCTTTATGTAGATGGGGCAGAGCATTTAGCAGGAGATGGTATGGGATTGAGGAAAATAATGCGCTCTTTTATGTAAAAAAAATAGCACGCACAGATAAGGGCTTGCGTAAAAAATTGTAAAAAATCTCTGCGCCTCCCCGTCTCTGCGTTCAAATACAGAACAATAAAAATCATGGCAAATAGATATTTTACAGAAGAACACGAA
>CALGLY010000691.1 GCA_937959095.1 uncultured Saprospiraceae bacterium | reverse complement strand
CAATAATCGGATATTTGGAACTAATGGGAATGCGGACAAAATCACCTTCTACATAGCGTTCTCCGTAGGCATAGCGGGTCTTTAGCACGAGTTCGGTGGTGTTTATTGTGGTATCTATGCGAGTCGGTTCGTTGGGGTTTTGCAAATAGGCGTAGTTGAAACCGCGCCCTTCGGAGAGGTAACGCCCGAGCGGATCCATGCGCCGATGCAGAGCCGTCACGCGCTGCGACCAACCTTGTCCCCAATGTTTCTCGAAGAAGAGTTTGCCTTCATCTACGAAAATGAGTTTCTGAAGCAGTCCGCCCCGAAACGCGCCGGATAACAGATTACCTTCCACAAAATCCTCGCTGCTTTCGCTGTTCAGACTGATGTCGTGCTTGTATTCTCCACCGATGATCGTGCGTGGTTCGCGCTTGATATTGTATTGAAAATCCGCGCCATATTTCCAACGTTTATCGAGTGTGCCATAAGCCGCATAGCCGCCAAAACGCAGGCGTTTGCTCCAATTGTCGCTCGTGCCGATGCCCAAACGAAAGCGATTACCCTCTACCAAATTGCTGCTATACAGCGAGTACCACGGCCCGATTTCCACATTTCCGACTTCGATATAACCCGTAAAATAACCTTCTACGACTGCCGAATAAGTCTTATAAATAGGGACGTTCTGCACGCTATCCACCATGGCGTATACTTTGGCTTCGGTTTCGGTGAGGGGTTCGTGTCGGGCGGTTTCCCAATAGTTGGGGTCTTCCTCTTCTATATTTTCAAGTTCGTAGCGGAGCTTGAGTTTCGGGAAGGTATCGCGGATGCGCTCGCTGTCTAGTACAAAATCTTTATAGGCAGAAGTCTTTCTTGCAATCATACCGACTGCGCCTTCCTGTGGGATGAAATCAATGACGAGTTTTTCTTTTTTCGGCATCCAACGTCCCTGCGTATAGGCAAAATCCTGATAGACAATCACGCGATTGACGAGGTTGATATTCACATCAGGGCTCATCCGCATATTGACGTGCTGAATGGCAAAGGTGCTATCCGCTACCCAGAAATCGCCATAAAACGTGGGTTCTTGCTTGCGTTTCGGCTTGAATTTTAGTTTGTAACTCCATTGGCCTTCTATCTCGGTGCTGTCGATGATATAGTATTCATAATAGAACAAGCCCGTGCTGCTGAATGGACTCGCTATCGGGCGTTCTAGCACATATACCCAGTTGTCGTAGACGCTGAAATTGTCGAAAATCTTCTTGATAAATTCGATGATGGATTGGTTGTTTTCGACTGCCGAGGTGCGTTGTGCTTTTATCACGTTCTTGGGTTTGCCGCGCCCTTGCACATAGTAGCTATCCGAGATGACTTCATTGATGTACAAGGGCAAAAAGGGCTTTTCATCGGAGACGGTATCTATGTTTTCAAAGATGAAATCGAAGGGTTTCATTAGTTTGCTATTGCGGAGTTCATCGGGTAGGTTTTCGATGTCGAGTTCTAGTTTGCTGTATTGTTCGCATTGGTAAGCATCGAGGGCTTCCACGCGGTTTTGCTTCTTGTTCTTGATAATGCCCCGCACAATGCGCTTGGCTGGATTTTCGCCTGCTACTACCACCACTTCTTGCAAATCGAGGCTGGCAGACCGCAAGGCAAAATTGATGGTTTGTGTGCTTGCTTCGCTTATCTTTTTACTCGCTACCTCATAACCAACTGCCGATACCAACAAGGAATCGCCGAGCGTCGCATCGAAGCTAAATTCGTAATAACCTTCCAAATCGGTAGCCGTACCTGTCGTTGTGTTGGCGATGTAGACATTGCAAAAGGGAACGCCTTCGCGGGTGTCTTGGTCGGTGATGCGTCCGCTGAGGGTGCTGCTTTGGGCGGTGATTTGTAGGGTGTAGAGAATGCTTAGTAGGATTAGTGCTAGTTGTGCTTTTTTGTTCAATGTTTTTTTTTGGTAAAGATAGGGGAATTTGAAATGTGGGAAAAGTCGTATCTTTGAATTGAATCTAAGAGTGCTTAGGAGATTAATCAAGTAGAACGATAGAAAGTTATTATATCTATCGATGTGGTAGTTTGGGATAAAAACATATTGTTATAATATCTATTGAAAGGGAAAATAGGCTAATTTCGATTAAAACAATGTATTTTCATATCTCCTTCAATGCTTTTAGGTCTAAGTAGCTATAAAAAAATCAAGATTCTATGGGGTTTTAGTTTAAATTTTTTAAAAAAAAACATGAAAATACTTTCTAAACATTTTGATACTAGAATTAGTACTTGGAATATTTTACTAGAAGTTTCATATAAAGAATATTACCCAATAGCGGAAAATGTTAAACTGAAAAATGTTTTTCAAAGAAAAAGAGTGAAATCATCTAAGACGGTTTATAGTTTGCTAAAAGATGATTTAAAAGCAGGATGTATAATTCCTCCAATAATTCTTGCCTTAAATCAGAAAATGCCAGAAATAGAAATAGAAAAAGATATTAATATTAATAACTTCATAAAGGAGCACGAGGAATCTTTGCAAATACTTGATGGTCTACAGAGAACTTTCACGATTCTTGATGTAATTTCTGAGTTGAAGGATGAAAAATTATTAAATTTCTTTCAAAAGAAGCTTAGAATTGAAGTCTATATAGGAATCTCTAAAACTGGAATTCTTTACAGAATGTTAACTTTGAATACAGGTCAAACTCCTATGTCTTTAAGACATCAAATTGAAATATTGTATAATGACTATTTAAAAGGTAATATTGAAGGAATTACATTTACATCTGAAAGAGATGAAAAAGCAATTACTAATGATAATGAATATAATTTTAAAGAGGCAATCGAAGTATTCAATTCATATATTAATCGAGATGAATTGGCATTAGATAAGCAAGATATTTTACGAAATATTGAAAGCCTTGAAAATTTAAGCAAAGAAAATCAAGAGGTTGAATTATTTGAAGAGTTCATTAAATCATTTCATGCCTTTTTTTGCAAATTTGTTACAATCTCTGGAGATTGGATCTATAATGAAGACGATTTTGATCAAAAACTCAACAAAGCTCCATTTGGAAAAAGCCCAAAAAAATTAATAAAAAGATCTCAAGTTTTAACTGGTTTTGGTGCAGCTTTAGGGAAATTATTTAACTCCAAAGTAATTACATCCTTTGATCAGGTTAGAGAGATAATAAATCAAATTAGTTTTGAAAATGATTCCCATGAAAGCATAA
>CALGLY010000690.1 GCA_937959095.1 uncultured Saprospiraceae bacterium | reverse complement strand
CTTTATTGGCTCAAAGGAGCATAGGTGGTACGCCCCTAAGTTTTTACTCCGAATTTCAGAACGCACATGGCGAGCAAGTCGTTTCGCCAATTGATATTCCCCAACCCACTCTAAAAGAAAAGCCTGATCCGCGTATTATTGCCTTTCCTATAGTCGTCGATTTTGATATGGATAGCGATGGACAATGGACAGAAATGAGCAATGGCGACCGCTTGTGGCGATTGCACATTCAAATAAAAGGCGCGACGAATTTGAGCGTTTTATACGATGATTTTTTCTTACCTAAAGGCGCGAAATTTTTCGCTTATAGTCCTGATAAAAAACAACTTCTTGGTGCGTATACGCGTCAAAACAACACGAAATCAGGCAGTTTTATTACTGGCGAAATAGCAGGCGAAGCGATTATCTTAGAATACTATGAACCCGTCGCCGCAAAAGGGGAAGGGCGCATCCATATACATCGCGTAGACTATGCCCGACTGATGAATGAGGTTGGCTTTGGTTCATCGGCTGGTTGTCACATCAATGTGAATTGTGAAGAAGGCAATGAATATAGTACCGACAAGACGAGTGTTTGTCGTATGCGAATGGTTTTTGAAGAAGGACAAGCGCTCTGCACAGGGACGTTGCTCAATAATACCTTGCTAGATGGCACACCTTATTTACTTACGGCTTTTCATTGCGAATTTGAACTCACACCGATGTATGATTTGTGGCGTTTTGATTGGCACTATGAGAGTATGACTTGTGATAACCCAACGGAAGAACCGCGCTTTTTATCTATGCTAGGCTGTAGCAAACGCGCGGCTTGGGGCGATACGGATTTTATGCTTTTAGAATTGAGTCATACCGTACCAAAATCCTATAATGTCTTCTTGAGTGGTTGGGATAGAGGACTCGGGAGAGCAAACAGTGCAGCGCATATTCATCATCCGAGAGGTGATATTAAAAAAATTTCATTGGATGCTACAGGAGGCGATTTGCATCCCGAAGCAATCAATTGGAATTTTGATGGTGAATCAGGTATAGATCGCACCACACCCGATCATCATCACTTTATTAATACTTTTAGTGAAAATAATGGTACGTTTGAGCAAGGTTCGTCGGGAAGTGCGCTACTTAATGAAGATAAGCGGGTAGTGGGACTGCTAACGGGGGGCTTTGAAGACACACTTTGCCAAAGCACAACGGCTTATTTTGGACGATTAGCACTTTCTTGGGATGGTGGCGGCACGCCAGAAACACGCCTGAGAGATTGGCTAGATCCTACAAATAGCAGCAGCCGTACCACAGATGCGTTAGAGAATCCTGTGAATACCGACTTTGTATTGGTGCAAGGGCGCGTCACGACTCCCGAAGGAACAGGAGTGGGTTCTACTACGATTATTGTAGTAGAAAGTGAGCAGAATTCAGCGACCGATATAGCAGGAAATTACTTCATGGATGATCTTGTTTTTGGCGAAAATTATATTGTTGGGCCAGTCAAAGATATTGACTCGGACAATGGTGTTTCTACCTTTGATTTGGTACAAATTAGGCGACATATTTTAAATTCTGCGCCATTTACTACGCCTTATCAATTGATAGCCGCAGATGTGAATGATTCCGACTCGGTGACGACTTTTGATGTAGTTCAATTACAAAAATTGATACTCAATATAGATACCGTTTTCCCGATGAATACCTCTTGGCGATTCGTGACGGAAGGTGCAAACCTAGGAGATATTCCTGCGGCAGAGTATGATTATGCCGTTCCAAATGCGATTCAAGTCACAGGGATTGTATCGGATGTGCAAGCTAATTTTATAGGCATCAAAATAGGTGACTTGAATGGGAGTGCGGATCCTGCAAATTGAGTCTAAGATAATTTAAAATGTAGAAATATAAAGCTTATTAAATTGAGTATTTAATTTGCCTTTGGCAAATTCTTACTACTTTCTACATTGAAATCAAAATAAAAAGCAAAAAAGAAGTGAGCGAAGCAACCAAGCCAACTTCCACCATAATAGCGCAAGCGCGGCAATTCGTACTGAACTTGCACAATCAGAAAGCAAATCCAAAATTGCTCTACCACAGCTATGCCCAAACCGCAGCTATCGCAGAGCAAGTAGAAGCCCTTTCTAAAACCCTAAAGGCAAGCCCCGAAGCGGTGGAAATAGCACGTTTAGCTGCTTATTTCCATCAGACGGGCTATTTAGGAAATTACAATCAAGCGCAGAGCGTTTCGGGGAATTTTGCGAAGCAATTTCTAGAAAAAATAAATTACCCAAAGACAAAAATGCAGCACGTCCTCCGCACCATAGAAGCAACCAGCGAAAGCAAAGCGAACACCGTTCCAGAAGCCATGCTCTTGGATGCAATGCAATATGTGCGCTATGGCGAGCAGTACAATGAATGGAGTGGTTTGCTACGCATAGAGCGCGAATTGGTATTAGGCGAAGAAATGTCTAAACAAGCTTGGCAAGAACTCGAATTGCAGGAGTTGCTGCGCGTTCAATTCTATACGCCACATGGAAAAACAACTTTTGCACCGCTGGTAGGACAAAATATTGTAAAGCAAAAAAATAGAGTAGATAAAGCACAAGCCTCCGAGAAGGCGGACACTGCTTTACAACCCGTTCGTCCGTTTGAAAATATTGCTTTTGGTGGATCGGATCGAGGCGCACAGACCTTTTTTCGTACCAATTATCGGATGCACATGGATTTGAGTGCGATCGCTGACAATAAGGCGAATATCATGATTAGTGTCAATTCGATTCTGATTTCGGTACTCATCACGATGCTTACTTGGCGCAATATCACGCAGACTAATCCAAGTATCATGTTGCCAGCAGTCGTATTTTTGATGACAGCTTTGGTTTCTTTGGTCTTCGCGATTCTTTCTTCGCGCCCGAAAATAACGAATGTCAATAAGAAGCTTACCGACCTCAATAGCATTAAGAAAAATATCACCTTCTTCGGTAATTTTGTACGTCTTCCCCTTGAACAATACGAAAAAGTGATGGACGAAGTACTCCGCGAAGATGAATTACTTTATGGAAATATGAGTCGCGATTTATACTATCTAGGACAAGTATTGGCGAAGAAATACCATCGCCTGAAAATGTCCTATGATATTTTTATGATTGGTTTTGTATTGGCAGTATTGGCATTTATTATTTCGCTTTTTGTGAATTAGACTCCACCTAAAATTCTATAGATATGAAACAGCTTCTAATTCCGTTTTTTTGTCTTTTATGCAGTTTAGTTTTTGCTCAGAAGATAGACTATTCTACTACCTTCTTAGAAAAACTAGCAGCCATAGGGGCAGAAATTTCCACGCCCCTCGACTCTGATTATAAAGACATGCACGTCCTCAAAGAAGCGTTCCAACCCTATGATTTTGCAATGAAATCAAGAAAAGAAAAACTCGAAATTCGCTACTATATCGAAGTATTGGACGCAGAGAATCCTACTTTTTTTCATCCGCATATGCGCTTCACACGCTTCCTGATGAATCTGGCTGCCAATACCGAAAACTCTATTCTAGCCGTGCATGATATAGAAGAAAGCGACCTTCAAGATGAATTTCAAGCGGATTGGGGCAAGGTGGCTTTCTTTCAGCCTAAAGAAGGATTTATGGCGGCGACGCATTGCAAATTACTCTGCCTATACAAGGAAAACAGAGGCATGATTTATGTGCTATTTCTCTTCGATAAACCTTCGACGAATTTGGATAATCGCTTTTATGCGGTGCAGTTTCAGTAGAATTTCTGTTACACGACACTAGCATGCTGTTTTAAAAAATAGTAACCGCATCTCCTTCTATCAACCACTCACTATACACCACAGCGGGCGTGCGACATAAGTCCTCCAAATCTTCCTCCGTACCACCAAAAACATTGAGATCTACATCGCCTTGAATGCCTTCCAAGCGGCCTCTATTGCCATATTGCCAAAAGTTCCAGTTTGTTCCAGAGGCGAGTTGGGGTTGTTTATCATTATAGCGGGCTATCCAGGTGGGGTAACTGCTCAATTGCCCTGCTAGGTGTTTATTGTAAAATTTGACATTGGTGTAAATAATAGGTTTCATGCCATAATGCACTTCCATAATATTTAGCCAATAGATAAGATTGGTAATTAATTCAGGTGTTTCCACGCCATCCAATACTTCTATATCGAGTACAGGCGGCAAATCGCCTTGTTCCAATTCTACTAATTCGACAAAATTGGCAATCTGCTTCCGAACCTCTACATTGGGGCGATAGAAGTGATACGCCCCGCGCTTTATTCCTGCTGCTTTGCTCGCTTTCCAGTTGCTACA
>CALGLY010000689.1 GCA_937959095.1 uncultured Saprospiraceae bacterium | reverse complement strand
GATACAATTGCTTTTTTTGTGTATTCATTATTGAAGTATGAAGATGTCAGAAATTTTATTTATGCTATACCATATCCATTCTATCTGATTTCAATGCCAATTTTTGTAGCAGCAATAATTCTAAAAGGAAAAAATAAATGATTGGCATTAATAAGGAAAGATGTTTTAATTTTATCTATTCATCCATCATCGGCCGCAAAGTCTCCACAATGCTGCGCACATCATAATTATCAGGCGAAAATAGATAGGCTTTGCCGCGTTTTTCTTCAAAATATAAAAGCTGCGTACTGCTCAATTCTATATCAGGTGACACAAAGGAGCGTTCATCTGCTTGATGCAAAAAAACCGCTTTCAAATCCTTGAATTTTACTTTCCCATAAGCCGTTTCCACACTGTCACTAAAGATGCTAATGGTTTGTATTTTACTGATATTATATCCTATGCCTAGCACGACTCCTATAGAAATGACGAAAGCAAAACCCGCTAACATCTGGAGTAATTGCTGCTGATTGCGCTTTTCGTAACTGGCTTTTTTACGAAACAAAAAAAACAAAGCCACCAAAGAAAGGAGAAGTACTCCAATGGCAAGTGCCAAGTTGAAGTACTCCTGCGATAAGTTCGGTTCAAAGGTATGGATTGCTGTTTCCAATAGTATTTTTTTAATTCATCAGATTCAAGCAATTATGGGTGCTTGAGTCTGATGAAATTCTGTTTTACTTATTTTAATTTCTGCCCTTTTTCAACTTTAATTTCCCTTTTGATGTAGGCTTATCTAACGGTACCAATTTACCTCCTGATTTTGGTCGAACCAATTTCATTTCCTTCACCAAATGCGAAGCTCCTGCATACTTATCGACGATGAAAAGGATATAGCGAACATCCACCATGATATTTCTGCAAATACTCGCATCATAATTCAAGTCGCTCATCGTGCCTTCCCACACTCTATCAAAGTTTAGACCGATTAGATTGCCATGTGCATCTATGGCAGGGCTACCTGAGTTACCGCCTGTTGTATGATTAGAACCGAGGAAGCATACAGGGACTTTACCTGTTTTGTCCGCGTACTGTCCGTAATCTTTGGCCTCGTGAAGCTTGCGTAGCATTACAGGCACATCAAATTCGTAATCGCCAGGCTTATATTTTGCAATGACTCCATCTAAGTAAGTTACAGGCTGATAGCGTACGGCATCGCGTGGTTCATAGCCTTTTACTTGCCCATAGGTAACGCGCATTGTGCTATTGGCATCAGGATAGAAACGTTCTTCTGGAAAGACTTCCATCAAGGCTTTCATATAGGTGCGTTGCAATTCTTTTAGCTCATCATTGATGCGGGTGTATTCTTTTTCAGAACTTTCATAGTAGGCTTCCGAAAGTCCGCGTCCAAATTGGAAAGCAACATCTTCTCGAATCGTTTTTATTGCAGCCGCAGGGTCTTCTTGCACGAGTTTCGTCAATGCTCCCGATTTTGCAAAGATGGATTTGCCGTATATTTTAGCCGCTAGATTTTCATAGTTCTTATCCGCATCTTGTACCAATTCCTTCGCGAAATCAGAGATATATTTGCCATCTACTTTATCAAAATAGACTTCCATGAGGCTCGCAAATACGTTCTGATCTATTTCAGGACGATAATCTTTATAGAAATTTTCGAGATAACCGACTACACGCTTTTGCAAGCCTGCATCCATATCATCCGACTTTGCTACCCGACTAAGCCCATTCACAATACGCATTAGTTCTATGTTTCGTCCTACTATTTCATTGAAATAATCGCGGGTGAGCGCATAGGGACGAACTTCTTTATACAAGCGTTCAAAATCGCTGAGTAGTGTGCCATATTGTTGCTTCCATTTCGGATTGGCATTCACACGGCTTGCAAATTTTGTTTCCAAAGCTTGCTTTTTATCTAATGCGCCTGTTTTTTTCAGGCCTTGACTTTCTCCAATCCATTTTTTCCAAGCATTTGAAATACGCGCTTGCTTAGATGCGTACTGAATTTTCACTTGAGCATCTTCACGCATTGCGCCATCAATGACTTTAAGAGCTTTCGTGCGGATGTCAATTTTTGCAGGATTCAATACATCTACTACTTGCTCTACCGCGAAAGATGGAAGATATTCGCGTGTTCTGCCAGGAAAACCGAATACCAACGTGAAGTCATCTTCTTCTACACCATCCAAAGAGACAGGTAGAAAGTGGCGTGGCTGATACGGCACATTGTCTTCTGAATACTCTGCTGGATTGTTGTTCTTATCTGCATAAATGCGGAACATGGAGAAATCACCGGTGTGACGTGGCCATTCCCAGTTATCGGTATCTGCTCCGAATTTTCCGATAGAAGAGGGTGGCGCACCTACTAGGCGTATATCCTTGTAAGTCTCTGTGACGAACATGAAATATTGATTGCCTTCAAAAAACGGACGAACCAATACATCTTCCCATTCTTTGAGAGTAGTAGATTTCTTTAGGGCATCTATATTTTTATCAATAATAGATTGGCGACCTTTCGTGTTCTGTGCTTCTTTTGTGCCTTTTAATATGGCTTCACTTACATCCTCAATGCGCACGATGAAGGTAACGAATAGCCCCGGATTGGCAAGTTCTTTGCTCTTGTCTGCTGCCCAAAAACCATCTTCCAGATAGTTGTTTTCGAGGGTAGAGTGGGACTGGATTTGCCCAAAACCACAGTGATGATTGGTGAGGACAAGTCCTTGGTCGGAGATGACTTCGCCTGTGCAGAATCCACCAAAATGCACAATAGCATCTTTGAGGCTACCTTTATTGACACTATAAATATCTTCGGCTGAAATTTTCATACCCATGAGTTGCATTTCTGCTTCATTGAGTTGTTTCAGGAAGAGTGGTAGCCACATGCCTTCACCTGCGTGCAGGCTCACTTGGCTGATGAGAAAGATTAAAACAAATGTTATTCCTCGCATGATTTACTGTTTTGATTAGGAAGCTGTTGTAGTAAATGCTCAATGAGTGAATTTTGAAGGAGTGAATGAAGACTGAAAATATTCACTCATTCAAAAGCCCTTAATTCACTCATTAGTATTGCAGCTTGTAAACTCCTGCGATAATACGAAATTAATTCAAAAACTACTTAGTGACGTTAACAAAAAAGTCCCCCTTCTTGCTATGAAGAAGGAGGACAAAGACGCTCTATTTACCGTATTGCTATTCTTAAAAATAATATTTTTTCACTTTTTATTTTTGATAATCAAATTATCAAAAGAACTATATATAATGCATGTGCATCATTACTTGAAATAATGCTTTAATTAAACTATTAATTGGATATATGAATTTGAGAAGTAGTTAGTGTTTTAAATAGTTACTGGTTATTAGAAACTATTATTGCGATTTCTTTTTATAGGTTATTTGCTTTCATATATCATATTATAGCCCTATTGCATTTGTTCTGATACAAATATAAGCGAAGGAGAAGTGGAACATATTTTATTTAACATTTTATTAACTAATAATTATGTTTTTTGACTTGGAAAAATCCCATTTTGGGAAATGCAACTATTTTTTGAGACAAAAAAATAACTAAGGCAAACTAATTTATTATTTTAATTTGCCTAAATGCTCTTGATTAGCATTTTTTGATAAAAAAAATAAACATGCCAAAAAAGTAAAAAACTAGAAAATGCCAATTTTAAGATATTCTAAGGCTTATTATTGGGAGTTACCGTAAGTGACTCAAAAGTGGTAGGTTTTGAATCACTTAGGCGACGTACAAAAATAAATTAGACAATTTTAGGCTAGGTATTTTTTCTTCTAATAAATCTTCAAAAAC